>JAUXGE010000222.1 GCA_030622435.1 Planctomycetota bacterium | reverse complement strand
TCATAGCAAGCTCCTTCCTTATACCATTCCAGAGAAACACCCGGTCCGCCGGCCTAAACCTCACACCGCGATACTGCACCGCACCAAGCCGGCCAGGTTCTCCAGGCTGCTCGTCTGCAGTATCGCCTGAATCGTGTGGCATGGCCAGAGGGCGTGACGCCGCTTTCTCGTGAAAAGATGTCGGCCGGCGCTCGCCCGGAGCCCGTAAACGTGGTTCTTCACCCTTGGCGGACGCGTCAACTATGCAGTGCCAGTCGGCGACCTCGGAATCCACTTGGGCTACGACCGTGGTTCAAACGCCAGCGCCTGCTCCTGGGACCACACGCCGGGGATCGTGGTGCCACATTTTGGGCACTTGCCCTCCGCTATGTGATTGGACTGCACTCGGAAGCCGAGCCGGTGGATCAGCTCGTGCCCACAATTATGACAGTACGTGTTTTCACCCGGGTGCATCGGAACGTTGCCCGCGTAGACGTAGTGAACACCCGCATCGAGCGCGATCTTACGGCAGTGCTCGAGCGTCGGGATCGGAGTGCGCGGAAGATTCGTGATCCGGTACGTCGGGTGGAATCGCGTGAAGTGCATCGGCACGTTCGGGCCGAGGTGCTTCAGCACCCATTCGCTCATCCGCTTGACCTCATCCGGGGCGTCGTTCAGCGTAGGAATGACTAGCACGACAAGCTCGAACCAGATGCCGAGTTCCTTGAGGATCTCCAGAGTTCTCAGGACCGGCTTCAACTCCCCGGCGCAGGACTCCTGGTAGAACTTCTCCGTGAACGCTTTTAAGTCGATCTTCACACCCGTCAGGTGCCGGCAGAGTTGGCGGAGCGGCTTCTCCTGAATGTAGCCGTTGGAGATCATGACGCTGCCGATGCCTTGCTTCCTCGCGAGGGCGGCCGTGTCGTGCATGTACTCGTAGAAGACCACCGGCTCGGAATACGTGTACGCAATCGTCGGAGCCCGCCTCGCCCGGCACGCAGCGATCAGTCGGTCCGGCGTGATGAGAACACTGTCCACCTGCTCCGGCCGGAATTGGCTGATCTGCCAGTTCTGGCAGAATTTGCACTCGATGTTGCAGCCGGCCGTGGCGATCGAGAATGCCGTCGTGCCCGGGAGATAGTGGAAGAGCGGCTTCTTCTCGATAGGGTCTACGTTCGCGGAGCACAGAGCACCGTACACGAGCGTCTGATACTCACCGCCCTGATTCTCGCGAACGCCGCAGTACCCTCGTTCCACGTCGGCCACTTCGCATTCCCGCGGACACAGGAGGCACTTGACTCTTTTCTCGTCCTGGGCCTCCCAGAACATTGCCTCGTGACGCGCGACGCCTTCGAGTTTGGGACCGACCAGTTCGGACTTCCCGGCCGCGTCCTGGGCGAGCGCACCGCGACCGGAGAGAGGACAAAGCACGCCGGCCGCACCACAGGCGACTCCCCAACGCAAGAGGTCACGACGTGATGGCGTCGCGAAGAGATTTGTAAGGTCATCCATACTTCACCCTGATTCATCGATCCGTGGAAACCGAGTACGGTAAGAACGTCAACAGCAATTGGCCCGCGTCGATAGCAGCGGCGTCAACTCCGGTCTCTCATCACCTGAGGGGTCTCTCCCTTCGCCGCCTGCACTGCAAACTCGCGGCAGAATGCGTCCAGCCTCTTTTTCGCATACCCGTAGACACCGGAAAAGCGGTCCGGACCGTACGCCCTGCGTTTTCGGCCGATGACCACGCAAGCTCCAAGCACCCCACAAGCCGTTATCACAATGTAGAAGATACGGTCTGGCACGAAAGGGGCCACTGTTACGAGTGACAAGCACAGTCCCAACAGAATCACCACGGGCAAGTGGTACCAGGCCAGAACCGCGACCCATCCCGGCTTGAAGCCGCATGCCACGCCAAAACGGTAAACAGCTACGACCCAAACGAACGGAGCCGGAACCAGCAGCACAACACCGCACGGCATCCCGCCGTGCACTGTGATCACGAATCCGGCAGCAAAACCGACCATTCCAGCCACGCAGACCGTGGGCAGCGTCTCCATCTTATACAACTGGGCGGCGATAACCTTGGCAGGGATCCTGAGATCGGCCAATACGTTGCCTGCACCGCATTCCGGGCACGTACATGGGTCTCCCGAAAGCCCTCGCAGGTTATATCCGCAGCGCAAACAGAAGAGGTCCTCATCATACGCAGTGTCATCCATGGAATCTGAGCCTTGCACGGCAGCCCGTCACACCTCGATTCGTTCGATCTTCGTCAAGTCCGCCTCACCGAGGCCTCGCGCCCCGGCCGTGACCACGTGCTTCCAGGGTCGCCCGTCGTCCGCAAGCGTCTTGAAACCTTTGGCCTTGCGGTGGGCGTCGAGCAGGTCGGCGGCCACGGCGTCGGTGGCGACGAAGTCGGTACCGACGATCAGGCCGCCGAACGGCCAGGCAAAGCCCGGATGGTAGCCGGGACCGGCGTTGTACTGGGCGCGCGTGCCGTCGCACACGGTCAGCTTCCACTTAGGGCGGATGAAGCGGTGGGAGACGACGTCCGCGACGTACGGGTCACAGTTGTGGTCGTGATACTTGTTCGGGTTATGGATCGCGCCGAAGAAGTTCTTCATGCCCAGCGATGCACCGGCAAGGTTGTGGTCTTTGAGAACCGGCACACAGATCAAGGCATCGATCTGTTCGGCCACGATGCGTGAGAAACACGACCCGATGCGGCCGCTGTCCTCGATCTGCCTCTGGTACCCGCTGCCGACGCGCTCCGCGTCGGTACCGCGGCACTGAACGCCGCGCGCCGACTTGTTGAGCTTGAACCCGGCCGCTGCCAGTTCCACGTCGAAGCGGTCCCAGATAATGATGTTCTCGGCAGGGACGTCCGCTTGGCGCAGCCCGGCAACGATCGCATCGACAACGACGGGCTGTGAGGACAAACCGAGAGTATTGACCTTGATGCCGACGCGGTCGGCCGGGCTGAAAACAGTTCGCCAGGCCACAGAAGCGTCCGGAGTTCCGGTCATTCGCTGCATGGCCGCATCGAGCAGCTTGCGCAGCAGATCGGCGTGCTCGGCGATACGACCGCGGGTCAACGTTTCGTCGCGAGCAATGATGACTCGTGACTTCTCACCACCCGGCTCGCCGAACGCCAAAGCCACACGTGATCCCGGCAGCGTCAGCCAGGCAACGGCGGCACCGCTTCGCGCCAGGAACTGTCTTCTGCTGGAGAGTTTCCCCATGTGGAATGCCTCTGCCTCCGTCCCTTTTCCGGTTTCTACCTCTGCTGCTGATTCTATTGCACGGTTACTCACTAGTCTGAAAGCGGTGCCACTGGGCGGCGAGAGGGAAACCTTGGTTCACCGGGGCTGCTGCTCGTGCTCACCGAACACCTCGGCCGTAAAGGAGTATATCTGAGCCTCCGGCTTTTTCCACGCATCCAGCGGCAGTCCGGCCTTCCGGCATGTCTGCTCCAGAAACTGCTCCCGGGTCCATCCACGCTCGTAGGCCACCTGCGGCAGAAGTACACCTCGCCGCGGCCCCATCACGATCCACAGCCCATGCCGACCAACGATGATGTCATCCGTGCTTGCCACAAGCTTCATCGGGGTCAGGAAGCTGATCTCCACATCGATCTCGGCAAGCTCCTTCGCAGTAACGGGATCTTGCGCGAAGCGGTAGTCTCGACACGCGGAGACTGCGTTGCGGATCACAGCCTCATAGAGCGGCCCGGCTGCCTGCATGTTCCCGATGCACCCGCGCAGCCGACCGTGGTTTTGCAGTGTGACGAAGCACGCCCCATCGGCCGCGAGCTTCGGCGAGAGCTTGCCGGGCTCCGGTTCCGGGACCTTCTTTCCGTTGAGGTAGGCCGTCACCGTATCACGTGCCAGTTCGAGCAACGTCTTCTGCTCGGATTCTCCGAGCGTTCCTCGAGGACGCGTAAAAACGATCGACTGATACGTCACGCTGCTGTTCCAATCGTTGACGATGTTCCCGGAGAGATCGAACCCGGCCCTGGTGCCTTGTGCTCCCCCACGCATCGAGAGTATGCGCAGAAGCAGAGTGACCGGTCCGCGGCCGCAGATCGTGTCTCGGGTCTTGGCAAGATGCTGCACGAAACCGTCATAATCGCCCACAAGGATCGGCGCGGCGGCCTGGTCGGCGAGTTCGCGCAGCTTCTCCGGCAAGTTATCCTTGAACGGTACGTAATCGAACTGCTTCCCGAAGTGTGTGAAATCCGTGCTGGCGACTAGCAGGGTATCCGCATCCACCCACGGGAGGATCGACTTGGCGGCAACGGCGTAATCCTCCGGCTCCATGCGACCGACCAACAGTGGGACAAGCGTGAAGTCATCGAGAACGCTCTGCAGGAAGGGAAGCTGAAGCTCGAGCGAATGCTCACCCTGGTCAATGCCGGGGTGCGAGTCGAACAAATCGGCACCCAGCAACTGATCGCAGACCTTCCGGTCGATCGGCACGTCACCCAGTGGTGTGCGGTAGGCCGTCAACTCGCGCGGCACGTCCACACCACGATACCGCCCGGCGTGTCTATGACTGAACGCCAGAATAATGACGCGCTTGTAGGTGTGCCCTCGAAGACATCGGTAGCCGGTGGCGGCCACCGGGGCGCTGTAACGGTATCCGGCATGAGGCGAGATGATGGCGATGGGCTTCTCGGGCACGGCGGGCGCCGCTATCTTGCCGAGTAGCTCATCGACCTGTTTCGCCAACGCCTCGGCGTCGCCCGGATACCACGATCCCGCGCATGAAGCCGGTCTGATGTTCACATCATTGTCTCCCCGCGCGAGCCCGGCGAACATCCCGAGGATCGCAACAAAGGCCGCGGTTATCGTCAGCGCCGGTAGGATGCGATGTGGGCGCCGGGTTCGAGCAGGCTCCGCTTCTGTGTATCGGGAGATCCCCCTCCTTACCACCTTGGCAAGGTGAGATGAAAGGGCGGTTCCGCCACGCGACATCTGAGGCTGCTGTAGTGATAATCGACTGGCGTTCATGTGGCCTATCTCCTTACTGTCCGATGCAAGGTAGTATACCACAATGCCGGCCGGAGCGCGAAGGGAGCCCTGTTGCCGCCTGGAACGAGCGTGTTCGCACGCGGTACGTTTGATCGGGCAGGCCGTCTAGGGATCGGCCACCCTTGAATCTGCGGTCTGGGTAGAACCGAGACGAGTGCTACAGGTTAGAGGTTGGCAATGCACTAGGTCGCGCCGTCAACGACGGACGCGATGGCATGCAGGTTGGAGTCCTCGGGGCAAGCAGATTGTGCGGCCCCGGTTTCGTCGTCAACCAATTCTGATGCCAGCTTGCTGAATTCATGCTCGTGGGCCAGGAACGCCTCGACAACCACCGGATCGAATTGGGTACCCGAGAGTTCCGTGATGATGATGACAGCTTTTTCGTGTGGAAATGCTACCTTATAAACACGCTTGGTGGTAAGTGCATCATACACATCCGCAAGCGCCACGAGACGGGCCGACACGGGGATCTCATCACGGGATAGCCCCGTCGGGTAGCCCGACCCGTCGTACCACTCGTGGTGCGCTCTTGCTATTGCCGCGGCCATCTCGAGGAAGCCGGCTCCCGGTGTGCGTTCGACGACCGACTGGATCGTGTCCGCGCCCACGTCCGCGTGGGTACGCATGATGGCCATCTCCTCCGGCGTCAACCCACCCGGTTTGAGCAGGATGTAGTCGGGGATGGCCACCTTCCCGATGTCGTGGAGCGGAACGGCGCGTTCCAGATCGCGCAGGAACGTACCGGACACCTCCTCACTGTATCCGGGCTTGTCTTGAAGGTCACCGGCCAGCATCAGGCTGTATCTTGTGACCCGATCGACGTGCTTCCCCGTGTCGCTGTCGCGGTGCTCGGCCAGCTTGGCCAACGCCACCATGATGCCGTCGCGTGCCTGGTTGCGTGCTTCCCGGCTGAGCCTGCTGTGGATGGTCGACCCCGTGATACCGGCGATCAGATCGAGGTACTCCATATCGTCGTAGCGGAAGGGACGCCCGCCCGTGCGTTCAGTCATGCTCAGCACGCCGATCGCGCGTTCCGGCGTACCCAACGGCACCGCCACCAACGGAGCGTTCGTGAAGAAGTGGGAGTCGTACGCGGGCTGCTGGAAAACGGGCTCCTGCTCACCATTGATGATCACGGCACTGCGCGAGGCGAACGCCTGCCCCGAGATCATCTCGCCGACCGGAACACGTATGCTGCCCGCTATGTCATCATCCAAACCGACGCACCGCGCCACTGTCAGGAACCGTTGGTCGGGATCGGGGAGCATGATCGAGATGCGCCGGCAGCCGGTCACCTCAGCCGTCACTGCCAGTGCGCGGTCGAGAATTTCGTCGAGGGTGATACTGCTTCCGGCTGCACGGGAGAAATCCAGCAAGCATTGCAGGACGCGAGTCTGCTCTCCGCGGAATTCGTAGCTTCGAAGCAGGTCCTTGTGTTCACTGTAGTGGCTTACGGCCGACCGAATCCGCACGACAAGCTCGTTTCTCCGAATCGGCTTGGCAAGGTACTCGTCAGCTCCCGCCTCCAGACCGGCCAGGATGGCCGCCCCGTCCATCCGAGCACTGATCATGATGATCGGGATGTCGTGCGTACTCGGGTCGGCTTTGAGCCGTCTAGTGCATTCCAGACCGTTCACGCCGGGCATCACAACGTCCATGATGATAACGTCCGGCGGCTCCTCCGCGACGCGCGCCAGCATTTCATCGCCGTTCGTTGCTTCCCATACCTCGTATCCCTCTCGTTCGAGGCAGCCCCGGCACAGCACGCGGTGGGTCGGGCTGTCATCCGCTACGAGCACGACCGTGCGGGGTTTGCGGAGCATGGTGAAGGGGTGTGCGTTCTCACCATTGGGGTCCACCACGCCGGCCTCTCCCGGGATCGGCCGCGCCCGGTGGTCCGTATAGACCATGTTCCGGCCCGCTCGCTTTGCGACATAGAGGGCTTCATCGGCCCGCTTGAGGACCATTTCCCACGAGCCGGTGCCGGCCGTCGCCACACCGACACTGACCGTGACACGATCCCCGACGGCGCTGGCCGGGTGCGGTATGCACAAGGTCCAGACGGCCTTGCGAACTCGCTCGGCCAGTTTCAGCCCAGCCTCCGAGTTCGTCTCGGGGGCAAGCACGGTGAACTCCTCGCCGCCGTAACGACCCAGGTAATCGGAGCCACGGCACGCAGTCGCGATAGCTCGGGCCACGCGGCGGAGACATTCATCGCCGGCCTGGTGTCCCTGCATATCGTTGAACGGCTTGAAAAGATCGACGTCGATCATCAACATGCTGTACACACTACCACGCCGCTGGAAGCGTTGGTGCTCGTGGCTGGCGGCCTCCTCAAAGGCACGACGGTTGAGCAGGTCGGTAAGCGGATCACTGCGACTCAAATGCGCCAGTCGAACGTTGGCCTCGGCCAATTCGTCGGCGAGTCTCTCGGTCTGGCGGTTTTTCTGGACAAGAGCACTTTCCGCCCGACGAAGTCGCACCTGAACGGATACCCGAGCAAGAACCTCCGCAGTCCGGAAAGGCTTGGTCACGTAGTCGGAACCACCGGCCTCGAAGGCCTTCAGAACCTGACCCGCCTCCGAGACGGCGGTGACGAATATGACCGGAATCGAGTTTGTCTCTTCCTGCGACTTGAGAATCCTACATACCTCGAGGCCGTCTTGTTTCGGGAGCATCATGTCCAGGAGGACTACATCCGGCTCGAAGGACATGGCGGTCTCGACGGCGGCAAAGCCATCTCCTACCGCACGCACCTCGTACCCCGCCTTCTCGAGCGACCTGACAAGGACGGTCACGTTGGTCGCGTTGTCGTCAACGACCAGTATTCGGCAAGGCTCGTCCACCGTTCCCATCTACCCTCTCTGCATCGTGCTCACGTACTCACACAGTCGGCCGACCTGGTCATCCAGATCGGCAAGGAGCCGATCAGCATCTACGAGTTCGTTCTGAAGCGCGAGCGTCTCGAGCTGCTGTGCCCTCCGGCGTATCGATTC
>JAUXGE010000255.1 GCA_030622435.1 Planctomycetota bacterium | reverse complement strand
TACGGATGAAGGTCGGCGAGCACGACGGGATCGTCACTGCCGCTCCGGAGTATGAAGATTGCAGGACGGCCACCGGCAGGCATCATGTTGCCCTGCGAGAGGTGATGGCTGCCGCACAAGCAGCGTGGACGGTCAGGACCGGGGAATAGCGGCCACTCGAACAAGGTGAGACGCAGACTTCCCGGGTGTATCAGCCCGCATTCTAACCGCCGTGTGGTCGGAACTGCGGTTCAGGTGCTACGGGAAAGAGACCGTATTCCAAGCGGCTCCTGCAGGGCAAGTGCGAGAACGGCTGTTTGGGCTTCGACCTGATGAGGAAACGGTAGGATCGTCGCATTCGTGATCAATCCCACACAGAGCTTCTCGATGATCGAGGGAGAGATGTTACTCGGCGTGAGCGGGTTCGGCGGGCTTCAGTTGATCATGCTCGTGCTGGCCATCGCCGGGCTCAGTGCCGTGATGATATCCACCCACCGGAGAGCCCGCGAGTCTCAGCGGAACTCGAAGCCGAGAGCAAGAGAGCGGTATGCACGGATTGAAGAAGAGCAAGGCGCCAAACGTAACCTCGAACAGGTCATGCTGGAGCTGGATCAACTGTCACGGCAGATTCACGGTCGCATTGACACGAAGCTGGCAAGACTCGAGATCGTAATCCGGGATGCGGATCAGCGGATAGAGCAGCTCTCCGGCCTCATTGAGACAATCCGGAGCGAAGTACCGAGGCCGGGCGTTGCCGCTGACCTGGGGGCCTCTCACCAAACGAGCGAGGATCCGTCCGGCCAAGAGGATCCCAGGCACACCGAAGTCTACCGATTGGCGGACCGGGGGCTGTCGCCGGTGGACATTGCCCGGACCGTAGGCCGGACGGCAGGTGAGATCGAACTGATTCTGGCTCTCAGGAAGACGAAGAGCGAAGCCGCTCGACCGGCAGCGAGGTGATCCGGCCACAGCCTTCCGGGGCGGGTCTGATGAGACCCACTCCACCTGTCACGACTGACCGGATTCGGTTGGCACAACCCCATGCCACATGCCGATGCACCCGCCCGGTTCTGCCCTTGCCCGTTCCCAGCCGCCACGTCACGGGTCTTGCCGGTTTGACACCGGGAATCGCGTCCACCCCGCCAGCCAATCGTCGAGCGGCAACCGACCCGATACGTCCGCAAATCACATGGCTCGGGGCTGCCTCGTAGCCAGCACTTCCCGGCGCGCCTATGATGATGCGGGAGACTGGTGGATCCTGCAGGAACGTCGGATGGTCCTGGGCTAGGGTGGGGAGTGCTGTACGCATGGGCTTGTGCGTCACGTTTGTCAGCGGTTTGCGGTGCTGTGGGAAAAGCGCGCTGATCCGCGGGATGATTGATCGGCTCTGGAAAACCGAGCCGCACTACATCCGTCTGGTCAGGTCTGGGTCCGGTAAGCTGCCCCCAAAGACGTCCTCGAAGCGGATTCCGCACTGCGGCGTCGCCAGCGCCCGCTGGCTGGAGTACGACGCGGATCGCATCTTCGAGATCCTTCCCGACGCCCTGACGGCCATCTACAAACAAGACCGGTACGGATCCGTCGTGATCGAGGCGGACGCCGATCCGGCTTTGCGGCATGCCTACCCCTACGACCATCGCGTTTTCATGATGCCGAGTCCGGAGACGACGGTCGAAGTCTTCCGGGACCCGTATCGTGCCGCCGAGGAATTTCAGCGGGCGCTTGATGACACGGTGGCGTTCGCGTCTGAGGTTTTCGGACTGTTAGGCCGGCAGGAACAGGAAGACACCGAGCCGCCGGAGCAACGCTCCGACCTCACTGATTCGCAGATGCGCGGGTTCCTCGACTCGCCTTTGGGCGAGGAGTTGGCCACACGGATTCAGCTCCAACAACCCTATCACGCATTGGTCGAGAGTGATGTTATCATCGTGAACCCCGGAGTCGGTGGGAGCGGGTCTGAAAGCGCCACGTGCCTCCGCCGCATCGAACGGCTTCTCGAACGGATCGGTGGACTGTCAGAGCGGCGCGGCGAGCTGTTCTTCTGCGACCCTCGCGATCAGAATGGTCAGATCGGCAGGAAGCTTCTCAAGGCGCTTCGGCCGATGTGTCGGTGCACCCCGTGAAGAGGAACGGGACCGGAGCCCATAACTGGATGACGAGAGCATGTCGGATAGACCGATGATGACCGCCGCGGAGTTGGCACGTCGCCTTGACGGATTATTGGACGGTAGCGGAGAACGGGTGGTCTGCCGTGTGGACACGCTCGAGGATGCCGGTGCCGATGCGCTTTCCTGGGTCGGCTCACCAGAGTTCCTTCCACGGGCGGGTCGATCGAAGGCGGGCGTGTTGCTCGTGTCGGAGGAATGTTCACTGCCGTCCGGGTGCACACTGATTCACGTGAAGGATCCCGATCTCGCCGTGTGCCGTGTCGCGGAGTGGCTCGCACCGACCGTGGATCGCGTGCTTTCAGGCGTTCACCCCTTGGCCTGGGTGAGCCCCGATGCCTCGGTCGAGGGGGCGGCCGTCGGAGCACACGTCTTTGTCGGTGCCGGTTCGGCAATTGGCACCGGAACGCAGCTTCATCCCGGCGCTTACGTCGGTAGCCGCGTGACGATCGGGCGCGACTGCGTGCTTTGGCCTAACGTCGTCGTCCGCGAGAGGGTGACCATCGGAGATCGCGTCGTAATCCATCCCAACTCGACTATAGGCGCTGACGGATTCGGCTACCTTCCTCGTGACGGGTGCCACCGCAAGATACCTCAGACCGGAACGGTCGAAATCGAGGACGACGTCGAGATCGGCGCCAACAGCGCCGTCGACCGCGCGCGAACCGGGGTGACCCGCATCGGACGCGGCACGAAGATCGACAACCTGGTGCAAATCGCACACAACTGTGATGTTGGTGAACACTGCATCATCGTGGGTCAATGCGGCGTCGGCGGCTCCGCATCCCTCGAACACCACGTGATCCTGGGCGGTCAAACCGCCGTGGTCGATCACATGCGAATCGGTGCGGGTGCGCGCGTGGCCGCGAAATCGATGGTCTGCCACAACATTCCCGATGGCCAGACCATCCGCGGCGTACCGGCTGTCGAGAATGCCCGCTTCCTCCGGGAGCAAGCCTCACTGCGCAAGCTGCCCAAGTGGCGCCAGGAACTTCGCGCCCTGGCTGAGCGCGTCAAAGAGCTCGAACGGTAGAAAGAAAAGGGCTGTCCCCCGATTCTGCGATTCCGATTCAATGTCCCCCGATTCAAGATAGTCTGGTGTTCTGACCTACCTGAGCTGTTCCAGGGCCGCCTGCGTGTAGTCATGACCAAGGCACTGAGAGCAGCCCCGGAGGTTGGGTTCGAGCTCTGCCAGGGCGACCTTCCCGGCTTCATCGCCCAAGTGGACGAGGGTGACGGCGCCGTTGAAGCGCAGGGCGAAGTGTTCGTTCTCGAGGTAAGCCCGGAGCAAATCGGCGCACCCAGTGGCCTTGGTTTCAATGATGGCCTGGAAGAGCGTCTTGTCGAAAAGATGCCTCCCTTGGTAGAGGACTTTCGTGACAATCGGGGCGTATTCGGGCTTGGGGTGCCTGAATATGTAATTCAAAGCTGACCGCGTCGACTGGAAGTCACCGGAGAGAGCCCACCGTTCCATTCCCTCTATGCTCAGTGTCAGATCCCCACCACTCAAGGCGAAGAAAACCCTACCACTCACCATTCCATCGGCGCTGGTCAGCAACCTGATGGCGAGGTCGTCGTCAAGTATGTTGGTTTTGCAGTGCCGTGCCGCCTGAATGACTTTGAATTGATCTTCAGCGGAGCCGTCACGCAGAACCTGCCGGCACCGCTCGGAGTTCCGCACCAAGTAGGCACTGGTAAGCTCCTTATCCAATGGATCCGGCATGTCGGATAGGGTCTTCGGCGGCGACCAGGGGTGATAGAGGTCATTGAAATGCTGTGGCCGCGGACCCTGTTCGACAGCGTCGGCGAGCAGGTAAGCCAGTTCTACTTCCCGTTCGCTCCAACGCTCCCGGCTCGCGGTCTTGCGAAGAGACTCGCGCAGACAGTCCCACATCTCGCTTCCCCTGCAGTCGTCTTGTATACCCCGAGGACGATCCGCCAGCCCCATGATCATCTCGGATGCCTTGATCAGTGTATCCCAAGTGATGTCTCCCTCCAGAAGGCCGGGGATCAAGTCAAACGCACGCATCCGGCCCAAGGCATAGGCCACCATGTTGATGTGATAGTGATCGCCGTTGTAGTAATTCAACGATCGGATCAGTTCCGCCTTGGCCGATTGGTCTCTCGTCGCGGCGGCCCAGGTAGCACCGGCCGGGTGGCCCTGCTGGATCAGGCGGATCATGAACGCCCGGGCTTCGGGATCACCCCGCGCGGCCAACAGACCTGGTGCCAAGGGATGGTCGAAGGTGCGTTCGCGAGCTTGCTCCACAATGCGCTCGTCGTCACACTTCTCCAACGCGCTCGCCGCCGACGTATCTCCCTCCCAGGTCAACCGCAGCAAGAGCTCGACCGTGCGCGGGTCCTTTCGGCGTGCCAGGCTCGAGATCACGCGCCGGTCGCCTCGTTCTTTCAATGTTTCGAGTAGGAACCCCGTCACATGTGGGTCGTCAAAGCCCATGATCGCCATCAGAAGTGAGTGCTCCGGATTCCAGTCGCTTGCGAAGCGACCCCAGCCTCTTTCCCGCCGCTGTCTCGGCTGTACATCCTCACCTCGGTCGATCCGACGCTGCCGCTCTTCATTCTCAGTTTGCAGTAGCTTCAGCCGATCAATCAGGAGTGGTATGGCCCGCTCGTCTGCAAGCCTCTTCAGACCCATCGCGGCGAGCGAGATCTTGGCATCATCAGTCGAGTCGAGGGCACTGACGAACATGTCGAAAGCATCCGGAGGATGGAGCCGTGCCAAAACACCGACAGCTTCTATACTGACCTCTATGTTCTTGCTTTGTGCATGTCGGGCGAGGTAATGGATGATCTGCTCGCGATCCGGCTCAGCCCGGCTAGACCAATCGGCGCGTGGCTCGCGCCCATCCTCGTAGCTTACATATGTCCGGCCAATCCAGTCCAGTACAGTGACGACATCCTGCTCGTCTTTGGAACTGAAGAAGTCCGGTGGATCCTTCAGGACTTCAATCTGCCGCTTGATCCCCTTTAGATCCACATCCTCGGCTGATTCCGCACATGCAAACCACTCTTTCCCCTCCTTGCCCAGATTCACGAAGACAAGATGTGGGCTCTCCTCGACCCACGGAAAGGGAGTGAGTCCGAATATCCTCTCATGTGGTTCGTATTTACGTTCGATCAGGTCGCCCGGCTTGTACCGACCGCCCTTCAGAACGCTGGCCACACGAAACTGAAACGTAATGGCCTGTTGATCCGGTCGGACCTCTTCGAGGTCAACGCTGATCGTCCGTCCGACGACAACCGTATCCGCACGTATCACACGCTGGTGGACAGGAGCACAATACCACCCAAAACCCGAGACGATGGGCGTGGTCGCCAACATCATCAACACGGCCGCCACGACGGTCACTTGCACCTTTGAGAAACTCATAGCCGCTAGCCTCCACAATGACGCGGATCGAGATTCCACCTTGCCGGCAGACGTTCGACGACTAGGTCTCGGCACTTTGAGCAACAGCCCCGTCAGCACATTTCTGGGCTGAACGGTACATTGTCACCGCGACACCCGGCGGGCAACCGCTTGCCCTCCCTGTATTATAGACACGCCGGAGATCAGAATGGCGGCAGCCAGCCCAAGAAAACTGATTCTCTAGTCTCTTGCTGTCGCTGGTGTTCTGCGACTCACCGCCTTGGCGAAAAGGGCAGGAAAGGAAGCGAAAGGGGCCCTTTTCTAAGGATCGGCTGGCAGCGTCTGGGACGCTTCGGGGACGGTGTTCAAGGGATCCGGGTGGGTGCAGACGGCCGAGGTGAGCAGGAGACCGGACATAGCCAGTGCAATCGCAAGCTTTGCGGCGGCTCCCAAGGCGAACCCGGCCGCCGAGAAGAAGCCGACCTTCGCCCCCTGTACAACCTCCCTGCGTATCCACAGCTCGACGATGGTCGCCCCAGTGAAGCAACCGATGAACGCTCCGATCACTGCTCCGACAAGCGTCCCGACCAGAGGGAATGGGATCGATACGAGGGAGGACAGGAAGACCATCCCCAGCAAACCCCCGATCAAACCACCCCATGCGGCCTGATGTGTGGCACCCGCCTTCCTCGCCGTCAACACCGACGCGAGCAACTCGACGACCTCACCGAACACGCCTAATCCGACAAGCATGCAGACCAGGAAAAGTCCAAACGGCTCCCAGTCCGCCCACCAGCCGTACAGGACGGCGGCCACCACGATGAGCCAAGTCCCGGGGAGCCGCAGCACCGTCATTACCACGGCGAGCAGACAGCAGAGGATCAGTAAGACGATCGTGACGACTTCCCACATGATGCACTGCCTTTCCGCCAATCTACCGGTCGTGACAAGACCGTCATGTCACATGGCCGCATACCGATCATCAGCCACATGATGGACTGACGTTCCAGTCGCTACACGGCTATTCCTCCGAAAGAAGTGCCACTCGCGCGGCATCTTCACCGACAAGCATCATTCCCACGACGAGACCGTCCGATCGAGCCAGTACGCACGCTCCGTGCCAGTCGACATCCACCGAAACGGCCGGGTCGATCAACCAAACCCCATCAGCCGGTGTCAACCGCGCGGCAGCCAGGGGAAGCGGCGTCGCCGCCACATCCGCCACGACAAGACAATCCTCCGGTTGCGTCGCATGTCGCCGCCGTGCCGCGGGCCAGGAAACATCCGTCGCCTGCGCACCGACCAGAGCCAACCGACCGTCGGTCCAAACAGGATCTTCCGTCAGGGGGATCGTGCTCCCGGCCACCTCCAGAACGACGGACTCCCGATCGACCCCCTCCTCTACGCGTAGCAGATCGACCGGCCCCAGCAAACCACGCTCGGTCTG
>JAUXGE010000005.1 GCA_030622435.1 Planctomycetota bacterium | reverse complement strand
GGCAATCGGAGAGATTGCGGATACGACCGACGGGCTTCCGAGGTGAAAGATACGGGGATTCCGGGTCCGGGGACGAGCATCCGCTGACGGCGCGGATGCTCTAAGGTCTCAAAAGCTCGATTCTTTGCTCAAGCGGTATCGCGCGCATTAGGTTAGGGTCCATCAGCAAGCGTCTCATGGATCCCATGCATAATCAATTCCCCAGGTTTGGAAACTCGGACCCGGCATGGCATGGTTTGCACATGGCGGCGTTTTGCTTGCCCACCCGCCGTCGGGTCTGCTGACCCTACCCAGCTGACCCGACCTACTCGACTGACCGTGCAAGGAGGATTCGACTCCCCCACCGCCAAGGCTATGGGCCACCCGACCGAGCATGGACACGCAAGCGTGGACCATGCCACCCGCAACCCGCCGGTTCGGGTACGGGACGGACTTTCTCGGTTTCCGGCGGTTTATCGCTTGACACAGCGCGGATACATGGTATAATTGCCATATAGCCATGAAAATCAAGACGCGACAACGGTACGAGGCCCGAGCGAAGATCGCCAAGGCGCTGGCGCATCCGAGCCGGTTGATGATTCTGGACGCGCTGCAGCAGCAGGAGCTGTGCGTTTGCGAGCTGACGGAACTGGTCGGGTCCGATCAATCGACCGTTTCCAAGCACTTGGCCGTTTTGAAGAACACGGGGCTCGTCGAGGATCGCAAGGAAGGCTCGATGAGCGTCTACCATAACACGTGCCAGTGCCTGGATGGCTTCTTCGGATGCATGGAGTCAGTGCTCAAGGCGAACTTCAAAACCCAGGCGAAGCTGGTGGCGAGTTTGTAGGGGTCTTACGGCGGAGAGTGCAGAGGCGGGCACCCACCGGTTACAAACCGGTGCCACACTGGGATTGCACCGATTGAAAACAGCTGCCATGCGGTTTGGAGTGATGCGAGAACGTGAGTTCTTTACTTTTTTTTCAGGAACCCATGGCGAGTTGGCCATGAAGCCATCAGATAGCGGAGAGCCCAAAGCATGAGAGAGTGGAAGATCTTTGTTGCGTTCCTTGCCGTCTTTCTGGCGGCCTACTTTCTTCCCCTATCGAGCGCGAAGGTGACCGGCGCCATCCTGGAAGCCTTCAAGATGCTCCAGTGGTATGCCCGTAACCACACGCTGGCTTGTGTGGTGCCGGCACTTTTCATCGCCGGAGGCATCATCACGTTTCTGTCTAAGGAAGCTGTTCTGCGACACCTTGGGCCGAAGGCCAACAAAGTCGAGGCTTACTCGGTGGCTTCGGTCTCGGGAACAGTGCTTGCGGTTTGTTCCTGCAGCGTGCTACCGATGTTCGCCGGAATCTACAGAGTGGGCGCGGGTCTCGGGCCGGCGTCGGCGTTCCTTTACTCCGGTCCGGCGCTCAACATCCTGGCGATCTTTCTGACCGCGCGCGTACTCGGCTTTCAGATCGGTGTGGCACGGGCGGTAGGCGCGATCGTCTTCGGCATAATCATCGGCCTGATCATGGCCGTCATTTTTCGGAAGGATGAGCAGGAACGCAACGAAGCTATGGCCGATTTGCCCGAATCGCCGCCGGCTCGGCGATCCCTCTGGCAGATGGTCCTCTATTTCGCCTGCATGATGGCCTTTCTCGTCTTCAGTGACTGGTACAACCCCGGCAACGTGGTCGTACACAGACGCGACGGCGTGACGATCCCGGCCGTCCTCTTGCAGGAGACCAGAGACGAAGTGCTCATCCAGGTGGACCGGCCCGTCGGCGGAATGAAGGTCGGTGACAAGATCACGCTTGCAAAAGCGGAGATCGAGAGAATCGAAGAGGCGCAGGGCCTGGTCATGGCGATCTTTCACATGAAGTGGATCCTGGCCGGGGCGATGGGTCTGGCCGTGCTTCTGATGGTGTGGCGATGGTTTGATCGTGACGAGGTTGCCGAGTGGATGCACAACACGTGGGACTTCGCCAAGCTGCTCATTCCGCTGCTTTTCGGCGGGGTGTTCATCGTGGGTTTTCTCGGCGCGCTGCTTCCTGACGAGCAGGTGGCCGGTCTTGTAGGCGACAACAGCCTCAAGTCGAACCTGGTCGCGTCGGTCGTGGGCTGCCTGTTCTACTTTGCGACGCTCACGGAGGTTCCGATTTTGCAGGCACTCATGGAGCGAGGTATGCACGAAGGACCGGCCTTGGCGCTGTTGCTGGCCGGCCCGGCGCTCTCGATACCGAGCTTGCTTGTGATCCGGTCTGTTATCGGGCTGAAGAAGACAGCAGTATTCACCATTCTAGTCGTGGTCATGGCCACGATCGTCGGGATGGTGTACGGCGCGTTGAGTACTGGAGTTTCGTCATGAAAATCGAGGTTTTGGGTACGGGATGTCAGAAGTGTAACGCCCTGGCCGCTGCTGCTGCGGCGGCGGTTCAACAACTCGGCTTGGATTGCGAGGTCGAGAAGGTCACGGATATTACGCAGATCATGGCCAAGGGCGTCATGATGACGCCGGCGCTCGTGGTTGACGGCCAGGTCAAGGCCTCCGGCAAGCTGCTGTCGGTAGACCAGATTAAGGCTATGATTCAAGGGAAATGACTCGTGTGGGTGTACTTGCGGAGAGGCTGTCTGGCCCCGCACAGCGATCAGCCTCGGACGCCGGCTGTGTGTGTCATCACTGTGTCAGCCATGGCGGACAGGCGATATTGAAGACGTCGCACACATGCCCGAGACGGGTGAGGATCAGACATGAAGTCCAAGAACATCGTATCGGCGGTTCTGCTGCTCTTCGTAGCCGTCAGTGTCGTCTATCTTGTCGCCAGTGAACTGCGATCTGGATCGGAGCCTGAGCCCGGCGCGGCTGCGGCGGTACCCGGCGAGGCGACTTCCGCCGTGCAGGATATTCTGATCGCCTACTACTTCCATAGTGATGTGCGCTGCAAGACGTGCCTGGCCATCGAGGAGTATGCCCACGAGGCCTTGACGAGCGCCTTCCCCGATGAGCTTGCCTCGGGCCGGCTCCAGTGGCAGGTCGTCAACTTCGACGAGCGGCAGAACGAGCATTTCCTCCGTGACTATGAGTTGACGACAAGCTCCCTCGTCCTTGTCGACATGCGGGGCGGCGAGCAGAAAGCTTGGAAGACGGTGGAGGAGGTGTGGAACTTGGTTTCGGACAAGCCGGCGTTCCTGGGGTTTGTCGAGGACGAGACGCGAGCATACCTGGAGCAGAGCCCGTGACAGGTGAGATGTTGATCGGGCTCGCGTCGGCCGCTTGGCTGGGGATCCTGACGTCGATCAGTCCGTGTCCGCTGGCGACGAACATAGCGGCGATCTCGTTCATCGGCCGGCGCGTGGCGAATGCCAGGTACGTCGTAACAACCGGTCTTCTGTATACGCTGGGCCGATCGGTCGTGTATATCGTTCTCGGGGCTGTGCTGGTCTCGAGCCTGCTTACGACGCATGTCGTCTCCCAATTCCTTCAAGACCACATGAGCAAGCTGCTGGGTCCGATCCTGATCCTGGTCGGGATGATCCTGCTGGACCTACTCCGATTCAACATGCGAGGTGCCGGGGTCGGCGAGAAGCTGGGGCAGCGTGTCGAGTCACTGGGTGTTTGGGGTGGTCTTGTGCTGGGTGTCGTGTTTGCCTTGTCGTTCTGCCCCGGCTCGGCTGCTTTGTTTTTCTTGAGTCTTGTCTCTCTGGCCATCAAGTATGAATCTCGATTCCTCGTGCCGCTCGTCTACGGCGTCGGCACCGCATTGCCAGTGATGGCGTTTGCGATTCTCATCGCGGTCGGCACGGGGGCGGTGGGTCGAGCCTTCAACAAGATCACCCAGTTCGAGCTTTGGGCTCGCCGTGTAACGGGGGTGATCTTCATCGGTTTGGGGATATACTTCTGTCTGGCGTTTATCTTCGACGTACTGTGATTCTCGGAAAGGGGCTTTCCTATGAACCGAATTGTGACGTTGTGTTTGTTGGCCGGTTGGGTGTCGATCGTCGCGCCCGTCCATGCAAAGCCGATCCGAGACGCCGCCGGAGAGTTCGCCGCCGGAAAGGCGTTGCTTGCCCATGCCGACTTCGAGGAGGCGCTCAAGACGTTCAAGACGGCCGCTCGGAAGGACGCCGAGAATCAGGAATACGCGCAGCAATACGCCCTGCTCCGTCAGGTGATTAAGCTGCGCAAGGATTGCCCGCGTGAGCAGGACCCCGAACGATGGTTGAAGACGGCCGGCGCTTTGCGCGCGTACTACTACGATCATCAGATTCACGCCGAAGCGCTTCCACTGGATCAGGAGCGGTACCGGCGACAGCCGTCGGCCGAGAGTGCCGTGCTGCTGGCCGAGACACAGCTCGCACTAGGCCGGAATTCCGAGGCTGCCGAGACGCTCGGGAACCTGCCGGATGGGCAAACCTCCGCACGGGTCGGCGTGCTTCACGGACTCGCCCTGGCGCGACTGGGGCGCATTGATGAGGCGAAGAAGCTGGCGGAGAAGCCGGAAATGGAAACGGACGAGGCCGGGCCACTCTACTTCCTCGACCTGGCCCGCGTGCGGGTTCTGCTCGGGAATGCGCGGGGTGCACTCTATGCGCTGACACGGTCGTTCCAGTTGACGCCGCCCAGCCAGCTAGACGCTCTCAAGTCCCAGGTCAAAGTGAATGCGGAGTTCAGCTCACTCTTGGAGCATCCCGACTTCGCCCAGGTGTTGAAGACCTCGTCCCGGGTCGAGGAATCCGGGTGCAGCAAGGGGCCATCGTGCGGCCAGTGTCCCAAGCGGGCCACGTGTGGACAGGGCAAGGCGCAAAAGAGCGACGACTAGTTGCAGCCTGGATGGGAACGGCGCGCCGGGTGGCATGGGCAAACTTGTTTGCCCGTGCAGTGCTCTCAATCAGAACCGCGACTGTCAAGGAGCGGGCACGCAGCAGGCAAGACGTCGACTCCGGCCACCGGCCATTGGCCCACAAAGCGCACTTGTTTAACGGGACGCGAATGAGAACCACGCGGCGAGCGATCCAACTGGGCTTCCTGCTCTTGACGCTGGGTGGTGTCTTCGTGTTTCGCGGCAACGCCGAGCGATGGTGCCCGTTCGGCGGTATCGAGGCTCTGTACACGTACGTCAAGGAAGGCAACCTCGCCTGCTCTCTGGCCGTCTCCAACTTCTACATTCTGGCCGCCGTTGTGTTGATGACCTTGCTGCTTCGGCGGGCGTTCTGTGCGTATATGTGCCCGATAGGCACGATCTCCGAGTGGCTTCAGCGGTGCGCTGCAAAGGTAGGCGTTCGACCGTTCCGTGTACCGCCCTCCCTGGATCGAAGCTTGTCCGTTCTGAAGTATACGGTGCTCGCAATCATTCTGTACTTCACGTATACGACCGCGGAGTTGGTCTTCCGGGGGTACGATCCCTGTTATGCGCTGATCAGCCGCCACGGAGAGGACATCACGTTCTGGGCGTATGTGGTGGCCGGGATCATCGTGATCGGATCGCTGGTCCTGACGTTGCCGTTCTGCCGGTGGCTGTGCCCGCTCGCGGCCGTGCTCAACCCGGTTTCGCGTGTCGGGTTGGCGCGGGTCAGGCGCGATGGGGAGGCCTGTCTGGACTGTGGCGACTGTGCGGCCGCCTGTCCTATGGATATCCCCGTTGACAAGGTCGAGCAAGTAACGGCCGCACGATGCCTGTCGTGTCTGAGCTGTGTCGACGTGTGCCCAGCTCGCAGTGACGGCGCTATGACATGGGGACCACCCCCGTGGTTAGGGCGTCGTTGGTCGAATGGTGTTCTTGTCGGCATCCTGCTGTCTTGCACGGCAGTGGCGGTGATGGCGAGCTACGTGTTTCCATTGCCGTCCTTCGTCAAGACGCGAGGCCAGGCGCCTGAGGTGACGGCCGCAGTGGACCTCGACATCACGGGTCTGACGTGCCGTGGCACTGCCAACCTTCTTGTCTATTTTCTGGAACGCGACGACGAGTTCGAGCTGAAGGGCTACCTGAAACTGGAGGCGTGGCCCGGTCCCGGAGCGGCGCCTGCTCGCGTGACCTTTGACCCGTCGCAGAGCAGCGAGGCGGCCGTCAAGCAGGCCATCACGGAGCCGTACTACGATGCGCTTGGCGGGCTCTGGCGCTTCTCGCCTTTCGTGATCAAGGGATACGATCCGCTCGGGATCGACGAAGACGCCACGGAGGAAGGCGGAGCCCAGGACGACGTGGTCGAGGAAGAGGCTGCCGAGGAGTACGGCACAGCGGGTGGATAGTCCGGCGTTTCTCGTCTCGATGTAGCGTCACCCCTTGTGGGTGACGGCAGAAACACGGAGGCGCCGCCCACAAGGAGCGGCGCTACGTTCGCCGCACCAGTCCAGAAGGCACTCGATTTATCAGTGGAGTATGAAACATGGAAGCAGCCCGAGGGAAACGGCTGTCCTTTCTCGATCGGTTCCTGACCCTTTGGATTTTCCTGGCCATGGCCGTGGGAGTCGGCGGGGGCTACTTCTTTACCGGCGTGGAGGACTTAATCAACCGGTTTCAGGTCGGGACGACGAACATCCCGATCGCCCTCGGTCTGATCCTGATGATGTACCCTCCGCTGGCCAAGGTGAAGTACGAGGAGCTGGGTGATGTCTTTCGCAATGTGAGGGTGTTGGGCCTCTCCCTGGTGCAGAACTGGGTGATCGGTCCTGTTCTGATGTTTGCCCTGGCGATCCTGTTTCTACGCGGCTATCCGGAGTACATGGTCGGTTTGATCATGATCGGTCTGGCCAGATGCATCGCCATGGTGATCGTGTGGAACGACCTGGCCAAGGGGGACACCGAGTATGCGGCGGGCCTGGTAGCCTTCAACTCCATCTTCCAGGTGCTCTTCTATTCGGTCTATGCCTGGTTCTTCATCACGATCCTGCCGCCGTTGTTCGGTCTGAAGGGTGTCGAGGTGGGGGTGACGATCGGCCAGATCGCCGAGAGCGTTTTCATCTATCTGGGCATTCCGTTCCTGGCCGGCATGATCACTCGGTTCGTGCTGCTCAAGGCCAAGGGGCGCGAGTGGTACGAAACGAAGTTCATCCCGAAGATCTCGCCGGTCACGTTGATTGCCCTTCTGTTTACGATTCTGGTGATGTTCTCCCTGAAGGGGGAATACATCGTTCGGCTTCCGTTCGACGTCGTCCGTATTGCCATTCCGCTGTGTATCTACTTCGTCGTCATGTTCCTGGTTTCTTTCTGGATGGGGAAGAAGCTCGGGGCGGACTACAAGAAGACGACCACGATCGCCTTCACGGCCGCCAGCAACAACTTCGAGCTGGCGATCGCCGTGGCCGTGGCGGTCTTCGGCATCGGTTCGGGCGTCGCGTTCGCCGCGGTCATTGGTCCCCTCGTCGAGGTGCCGGTGCTGATCGGGCTGGTCAACGTGGCGTTCTGGCTCAAACGGCGCTACTTCGTGGAGAGTGATGGCGTGGCCGGCGAACCGGCGTGAGGGTCTGACTGTCGGGAATAGCCCTTGAGATCAGCCGCAGCAGCCGGGATCATTGTCGCGGTTGGAATCGCTATCGCAGCAGGAGTCGGTGCTGGGGCCGCAGTCGCAGTTGGGTTCGCCGCCGCGCAGCATCCCGTTGATGACGGCGGCCGCGCAGCCCACACCGGCGTGTACGGTCAACGCGCCGAAGGCGCAATTGAGGGCACATGCGCCGCACTCCATGCATGCGTCGAGGTCGATGATCCGGGCCTTGCGGGACTCCATGGCGAAAACACCCTGAGGGCAGACCTCCGTGCAGACGCCGCAGCCCGTGCACTTGTCCGGGTCCAACCTCAGCGTGGCCACGTTTGCGAGATACCGTAGGCTCATATCAATTCGACTCTCCAGTCAGAATCCGAGACGCAAAGAACACCGTAGCGGCCGGCGTCCCCGCCGGCCGGCGTGTGGCACAGCCGCCCTCGGCTGTGAACGGACATCTTCGGCCTGCGAGACGCAGGCCGCTACAGATTGCTCGACGTTCCGGCATCTTCAGCCGACACGGGAGTCGGCCGCTACATCGACTCTGTGCGTCAGAGACGCACCTTGCAGCCTGTGTGCCACGGCTCTATGAGCCGTGCTCTGGTCGTGCAACGACGTAGAAAACCGAGCACTGCTGACACACCAGTGGCACACCTGCCGAACGTTGTGTGGCACGGACATCCTATCAAAGAAACCGACCGGCCAGCCACAGGCCCACCCCGATCACCCCACACACTGCCTGAAGCGGCAGCGCAGCGCGCATCTCCCGTTGAACGCCGGACAGCGACGTATAGGTCGACGCCCCGGTGAAGTTCATGCCGAGGACGCTCGCCAGTGTGGGGATCATCAGGACCCATGCGGCCAGAGTCCACCAATTCTCGAACATGCCGGGCGCACGCCACTCGCACGCCACGAGGATCAACGCCATCGCGATCCCGAGCCACGCACCCTTGGCCGAGAACGCTCGTCCCGGCAGCCACGGCAGCAGTGCCGGCACCAGTACGACGCTCAGCAGAAAGGCAGCCAGCAACAGGCCCGCATGCCGCAAACCGGGATCCCCGACCCGCTCGAGCGAGTAGTAGCCTTCGCCCAATCCGGCCAGCAGCAGAAAGCCCACCGCGATCCACACGGCGTACTTCAGGCCGCCGACCAGCTCCATCGGGATCAGCACGATGCGGTCGCACAGGGGGAACCGGACGCGGCGCATCTCGGGCGTGGCCTCGAGCCGGGCATTGATAAAGAGCGGAATGTTCTCGGCACGCGCCGGCCCGAACGTGACCGAGAAGCCGCACCGCTTTCTCACCTCGTGCGCGGCCACGCCGGGAGCACCGAGCTGTGGAACGATCAAACGTCGGTGAGTCACGATGTCGTCGAGTCCGACCGCTCCGACACGCCGGACGATCTCGTCGGTTCCGAACGTCCCCTTGCCGGCCGCACACCAGACGTTGATGCCCTTGGTGTCGAGCACCAGAATCCACGCGTCGAGACTATCGAACTGCGATCGCAGCCGGTCGAAGCTCATCTTGTAGTTCGCCGACACGAGTACGGGCGAGTCGCTGTCCGGAGACCCGGCGGCATACAGTCCGGGTTGGACCAGGAACAGCATCCGTCGCATGCCCCAGCGTGCTTTCCAATGACCGATGCGGTCGCGCCGGTCCAGCGTCGTGGAGACTTGCGGCACGTCGCCGTGAGGTGTCCTCACCGTGCCGATCATCCACGGTTCGTACGCACGGGCAGGAGTGGCGGGTGGCTCAGCCCGTGCGAGATCCGTTCCGGGACCACCGGCCGAGGGAATACTTCCGCCACAGCAGCAGGACGGGGTTGTTTCCGGCGGCTCGTTCATTTGGTGATCCTCCGGAGGCTGTAGCCTCCTCGTTCGGCGGTTGCTTCAGATCTTTTTCGCGACCAGGATCGTAATGTCGTCTGACTGCTCGGCCAGACCGGCGAACCGCCGGACATCCCACTGTATCTGTTGTGCAAGCTGTTGGGCGTCGAGGGATTGGTGCCGCTGGATGGACGCCAGCAATCGATCCCGACCGTAGGAATTCTCTTCGAAGTCCATCGCTTCGGTAATCCCGTCGCTCACCATGACGAGGATGTCGCCACTATCAAGATTGACGATGTCCTGCTCGTACTCCTCCCCGGGCAGGACGCCGATGACCATGCCGCCGGCGTTCAGCTCGTGGAACTCTCCGGCACGAAGCAGGAGTGGTGGCACGTGCCCGGCGTTGCAGTACGTGAATGTTCGTCCATCGGGTGAGAACACGCCGTAGGCTAGTGTCGCGAACTCGTTGGGCAGCGTATCGTGACACATGTGTTCGTTGACGTGCATGACGAGTCTGCTGATCTCGTCAGAATCATGGGCATGACCTCGCAGGATGGACCGGATGGCCGCCATGAGCAACGCTGCAGGAAGGCCCTTCCCGACAACGTCCGCCACACAGACGCCGATGCTTCCGTCAGCGAACTCGATGAAGTCATAAAGATCGCCACCGAGCTGCCGGCTCGGGTCGTACACACAGCCGAACTCGAGACCCGCACTCATTGGTGGGCCGGCCGGCAGCATGTGACGCTGAACGGCGGCGGCGGCGTCCACCTGTCGCTGGAAGTCCTCCGCCTTCGCCCGGCCTTCCCATAACCGCGTGCTGATAACTACGGCCGCCACCTGTGAGCCGATCGACCGCAGAAGCGATTCCTCCGTATCCGTGAACCTGTGCGGTCTTGCGGTGTACACCCGGATCACACCGATCGTCTGACCGCGATAGGTGAGCGGTACGCACAGGCTGCTGACAAGGCCCTCGCGCCGCGCGTTTTCCGGGTAGCGTGTTCGTGGATCGTTGGATACGTCGGCAATGAAGACGGACTCACCCGCAAACGCCGTAGTATCGATGGCGTTATCGCGAAGCATGACCGGCCCCTTCTTCAAATACTCTTCCGACAGATTGTGAACCGCCTTGATCACGAGTTCGCCCGTGTCCGGGTCCAGCAGCCGGATTGCACAAGCCTTGATGGGCATCACCTCCGCAACCCGCAGGACCGTCAGATCGAGAACTTCCTGCAGGTCACACATGCACGAGAGCAGCTCGGTAAACGAGTGGACAGTGCGAAGGTCGTGGAGTTGATGCTCGATGCGGTCGGCCTGGCCGTAGAGTGTGGCTATCGTGCGTGCAAGCCCGTCCGCGAAGCAGCGGATGGCTTCCGGCGTACCACCCGCATGCGGATTGATCGATGCAACAGCTTCATGCAGTTTCTCGGACGGAATCCCGTACTTCTCGGCGATTGTCTCGACCGTCTCGGGTGACGGCAGGTCGGATGCGCGTGTGCCGACAACGATCACACCCAGACACTCTCCGTCATGTGCGATCGGTGCGGCGTACATCGTCATGCCGCCGTGGCACATGGACGGCACTTCGGAATCGGGGTCCTTGGCGCAGGCGCGGGTCGTCTCCGAGAAGACTCTGCGTCCGCGGGGGGACGTCCCGACCAACTCGGAGTATCGGCTCCCCCAGCTCGGCTTCGTGGTCGGCTCACCGTCGACCGTACAGACACACACCGTGACCATGCCTAGGGCGGCAAAGCGATCCTGAAGTGTCTGCAGGGTCTCGCGTGTAACGAGTTGGGTCAGCCGCGACGTGGCCAAATCCACCACTCCTCCATCATCAGCAGGGGGCTTCACCGGACGGTCACTCCGGAATGAACTTGGTCCGGCGGTTGATCGTTGCTACGGTCTCGGACACCAGCTTCGCAGCGGCCTCCAGGTCCGAGAGGCTGACGATCTCCGTCGGCGTGTGCATGTATCGGTTCGGGATGCCGATTAGGGCGGTCGCCACACCGGCACGAGTCAATTGAATCACATTCGCGTCGGTCCCGGTGGCTCCCGGCGAGGCCTCCATTTGAAACGGCAGGCGCTTGGCTTTGGCGGTCTTGACGAGCATCGTCTCGAGCTTGGGGTTGATGTTCGCACCGCGGGGGATCGTCGGTCCGGAACCGATCTTGATGTCGCCGTTGACACGTTTGTCGATGTCCGGATAGTCGGTGGCGTGCGTCACATCCACGGCGATCCCCACCTGGGGGTCAATCCCGAAACACGAGGTCTTTGCACCGCGCAGGCCGATCTCCTCCTGGACCGTGCTGACGGCGAACAGGGCACACTTGATCTTCTTAACCGAGCAAAGTCGAAGGGCTTCCATCACGACAAACACGCCGCTCTTGTTGTCGAACGCCGGGGCGGTAACGAGATCCCCGCCCAAGTGTGTCAGTCCCAGATGGAACGTGATCGGGTCCCCGATGCTGACCACTCGCTCCGTTTCCTTCTTGTCTTTCGCTCCGATGTCGACCCACATGTCGCGCAACTCCGTCTTGCCGCCGCGCTCCTCCGGCTTGAGCACATGGACCGGTTTGCGCCCGATCACACCGTCGATCGGGCCGTGAGCAGTGTGAACCACGACTCGCAATCCGGGCAGGACGGACGGGTCTATACCTCCGATCTGCGCAAAGAAGAGGTACCCATTGTCGTCGATGTACTTCACCATCATGCCGATCTGGTCGCAGTGACCGGCCAGCATGACGCGAGGGAAGCCCTTGGGGTTGAGCGATGCGATCACGCTGCCATGCACATCCGTCTCGATCGCGTCGGCGAAAGGCTCCATGCGTTCACGGACCACGCGCTGCACGGGCTGCTCGAACCCGGATGGCGACGGCGTTTCCTGGATCGTCTTGAGAAAGTCGTAGGATTCCTTGCGCATGGCTTCAGTCTCGGTCAATCAGGTGACGGATTTCCACGCCGGCATACGCGGCCGCATCCGGGCATCCGGCGGGTTTTCAAACAGGTTGTCAGTGTACGACGGCACCGGTGGGACCTCAAGCGCAATGGACGTCATAACACGGCGACGGGTGCAACCCAAACTGGGCGCCGAATCCGAGGAGGGTGGCATGGGCAAGGGCCGCCTACGCAGCGGTTTCCAGGTGCTAAAGGTTGTCTGGGGGCGGTCCTTGCCCGTGCTCGGGTTGTCCGGCGGTCGCAGTTGCGCGACACGGGCAAGCTCCACTTCATGCTTACAAATGGGCTCTTGCAGCCCAAGAATGAGTCGGCACGGAGCGTGAATTGTGCCTTCCGCTTTGCCCATGCCACCCCCAATGGCACGCACTCCACGGCGGCTCGGATAAGGCTTTTCACGCACGGTCTCAGGGCAGGAGGGGCTTGTCCTTGAGCGTCACCCAATTGGCGTCGGCTTTCCCAGCGGCCTCCTTGGGGTTGACGAGGAAAGTCACCTTGGCCTTGGGGTCGTAGAAAAGGTAGGTTCTGCCGTCGTGGACGGCGAAGCTCTCGGGATCGGCAGGGTATCGTTTGTTCCGGCTGACTCCCTCGGCACAGAAACCATCGTATTTGGGCAAATACCTCTCCGGGTTCTCGATGAACGTGCCTCGCTCGCTGGCGCTGGGGAACCAGTAGACGTTCCCGCGATAGACGGTCATGACGCTCTTGTGTCCCATGATCGCCTTGTTGCGCGTTTGATACGCCACCGGGGAGAATCCTCCGAGGGCGGGCTTGCCAAATGCATTTTTCGCGCCCGAGATAAACCATTGAGGTTTCTTGACGAAGGCTCGCTTGGCTCGCTCACATGAGAAAAGGTAAAGCTTGTTGTGCAGGACTTCGAACACCTCAGGGTCGCAGGGCAGGCGGTTCTGGTATGGGCCGCCAAGCGCGGTCGTGCATAACCCGCCGAATTTTGGGAGGTACTTCTCTGGATCGGCGTCAAACTTTTTCTTGGCCTCGGCGTTCGAGAGGTAATACAACTCACCCGCATATGTGGATCGGATCTCGGGATCGCCTTTGACAGCCTTCCCCTCCAACATGTATGCAGCGGGACAATAGCCCTTCAACGCGGGCTCCCGTCCCGGGGACTGTTTGTCGACCTGTGTGCCCTCTTGCCCCTCAATCTCCGCCTTTCCCTTCGACTTGGATTCCGGCGAAGCCATTTGGCCGGCCGATTCGGCGTTCGGGGCCGTCGGCGTGTTCTTTGCCTTTGGATCATCCGGGGCTTGTTGCTGCTTCGTATTCGCCTGGGGTGACTGTGCCCGGGCGGGTACCGAGCTGATCAAGGCCGCCACCAGCGCCATCACGACGAGTAGCTGTTTCATAAGACCCACAAACCTCCGCGTTGCGTTCATCGTTGCCTCTCCAAATCAACCGCGGCATCAAGCCTGACGTTCTGCTATCGCTACGTCACGGCAGACCGCGCGTACCGCCAATCATGTATCGGTCCATGCTCGCCGCGACCTTGGCGCACTTCCGGGAGCAACCGGGAAACCGTGCCAGAAGATGGTAGGCGCCGCGCCGGGGGGTAAGCAAGCCCTTTCAGCCTGCGGTCGGGGGGGACGGGGTGCAATGCCGGGCCGTTTGGCTCCTGGATGTGATATGGAATGAAGCTGCCAGGGCCTTCACGGCGGCTTCAACTCATGGGCGGGGAGTGCCGGGTTTCCCTCCAGCATGGAAGGCAGGTGACGGCGGAGGAAGGCAACGCTCGCCCAGCTCGTGTGCCCACCGTGATGACCCAGTCTGCCCAGCGCCGGCGACCAGGGGATCTCTCGAAACCGGTCGTAGGCCTGCGAATCCTCCGCCGAGAGCCCGGCAGGAATCCTGAAACCCACCTGTCCCGCGGCGGCACAGTGAAATCGATCGATTGTCCCGAAGAGGCGTGTCCCGACGCCGAGGATCCACTTGTCCCGGTGGCTTATCAGGGCGTAGCAACGGTTGACCGCCCGCAGCGCCCGCCCGAGGTTGTAGGCTGGGGCGAGGGCGGGGCCGGCCAGGATCAACGTGTCGATCAGGGGACGTCCGTCCAACTGCTCACATGCGAATACGGCGATCCCAGCGCCACCGCTGAATGCCAACATGTGAATCTTCGTCTCGGGATTGGCGCGCCGAAACGCGAGCAGCTTCCGGGTGAGCTTGGCGGCGACCACACGGTTGCGTCGAAACCACATCAGGTCGGTCCAGATCTCGCCCGGAACGCCGTACTGCCAAGAGTAGAGAATGGTGCCACAACGGTGTCCCTCGAGCCGCAGCGCGCGTCGCGCCAACAGAGGTCCGGCCTGCAACCCGCCGACACCGTCGAGCAGAAAGAGAACCTCTCGATTGACGGGACCGACGCGCTCCGATGCACCTCGTCTCACGAGTTCGTCGACATAGGCGCTGACAATCTTGATACGGTCTGCAAGGACACCCATGGCTTGCGGAAACGCTCCAGGTTACTCCCGATTCTGTTTCATCATCCGATTACAGATCCCGGTCGTCTGGGAGAATCTCTTTGATGACAATGGGAGCCGTTTCAATGGAGTCGCCGTCCTGTCATGCGGCAGGAGGTGAGTGCGGCTCTGAAGATCCTCCAGGCAGTCTCCGAAACACCTCCGAGCGACGCAGCTTGTCCAGGAAGCGAGCCTCTGAGATGCCCATTTCGAAGCGGCAGACGGCGGGCATCGCGCACCAGGTACAGGGCGACAGCGTACCGAGTCGGTAGGGGCTTGCCGCCACACGGCCGTCGAGGATGCCGTCGGCCAGTTCGCCCAACTTCGTCCGGGTATGATCGAGCAAGGAGCCGAACGCGTCGGCATCGGCCGCGTCGCTCTGGTCGATCTTCCCCACGGATCCGTCCTTCTTGATATAGACCGAGTAGCCGTCGGACCACCGGCCCGTTTCACCCGAGCTGTCCAGAGCGGCGAAATCGTCTGCCAGCAGCAGTCCGCGGGGGCGAGCCGTACCGTGCAGGGTCTTGTCACGAACGCTCAGGGCATTCGGGTGATCGACGCTCTGATATTGTTGTGCAAGGCCGACGTAGAGCGCGCCGATGGGTTTGATCGGCCGACCGGCCAGCGTATGCCCGACCTCACGCAACACAAGCAGGTAGCCAAGAAGTTGCAGTGACAGACCGTGATACACCTCGCATAGACTGAGCGGTCGATCTCGCTTTCGCTTGTAGTCGATCACGATTCCGAGGAGTTCGTCACCGAGTTCGGCCAGGTCCACGCGGTCTATGTAGCCCCGAACGAGCACGCGGCGACCCGCCGGCGTCGATACCGACAACGCGGGAAGTCCCCCGGCCTCGTCAAACCCGAAGGGCAGCTCTGTGCTGCGTGGGCGCAACACGCCCGACTCTGACAACCTCCGCTGGGCCTGGATCACCCTGGCCAGCTCGGACGCCGACCGGCTGAGCTTGTAGGTGTTCTTGGCATCAGAGAGGATTCCTCCGGTGGGCAACCGCGTCGCGACGCGCCGGCAGCTTTCGTGAAGGCGATCGATGAGTTCGCCATCTCCCAGTTGGGAGAGACCCCCGCCCCGATCCGCCACGGTCCGGACGAAGTCCTCGAGCACCGCATGGTGGACCTGCCCGACGTCCACGGGATCGATCGCCGCCTCAGCCCGCTCGCGCAGCCGCAAAACATGCCGCGCAAAACGCTGGAACGGACAGGCGGCGAAGGTCTCCAACTCCGAAACGCTGGTTCGCAGCGAGCCGCCGCACCATTGTTGGATCGAGGATGGTGACAGATTAGTGGCACTTCTATCCTCGAGTGTTGCCATTGCCAGGCGGGTAGCCGCGGTTGCGCCGAGGTCGGCACGAGTCGAGTCGTACAGTTCGTTCCACCGGCCGCGCAAGGAAGCGTCATCGTCCGCAGGCGCGGGGCGAGCGCGAAACTCCGACGTCAGGCGATCGCCCAGATCGAGGACGGAGAGAATATCCCACATGTCGCGTGCCCGGCGAGGATCCGCGACCGAGTTCGGTGAAAGACCTGGACAGGCGGCACACAAGGCAGCCACGTAAGGTGACGGTCTCAATGGTCTGCCGTCGGTGTCCGCACCGGCGTAGGTCACCAAGAGCGCCAGGCCGGGCCTCGTCAACGCGGCGTAGACCAGCAGAGCCTCGTCGAGAGCACGCCTGCGAGCCGGCGGCCGGACAGGAATGTCGGCGTCCTGCAAAAGCGCCCGATCGTCGTCGTTGAGGATCGAATCCTCCGACAGCCGTTTGGGAAATACGCCGTCGTTGAACCCGAGGACAATTGCCGCCTTGATGTTGGGATGGCGACTTCGCTCGATCGAACCGACAAGAACCTGATCGACGGTCGGGGGAACCAATCCGAGCGTGAGACCGCCCAGACCCGTATCGAGTACGTCCGCGAGTTCCCCAGCCGTCAAGACGGCATCCTTGAAGGCAAACGAGAGATCGTCCAGGAACGACATCACGTCACGCCAGACCTGTCGATGCTCCTCGGCCTGGTCCAGGTCGCCGTCGGCTTCGGCTTCGTCCGCCCAGCGTTGCAGAGTCGCACCGGCCCCGAGTCGATCGAGCCAACCCTGAATGGCCGAGGTCCAGGCGGGACCGTCGTGAGGCCGTGAATCCAGGGAGAACGTCAGCCATGGATCGAGGCAATCGAACAGCGCCCTTCGCGTGGCGTTTACCCGCTTAAGCAAGGCTTTCTCAAAGTCAGTGGGCGCCTTGTCCTCGGCACCGAACACTGGACGCGGTCGAAAAACCCAATCATCGCCTCGCCACGCATCGATCCCCGTCAGCGCGTGGGCGAGGAGATAGTTTTCCAGCTCGTCCGCTGCCTCCGCCGGTACGGGCAGCATTCCGGTCTTGATCGCCGTTCGCACTGACTCGATGGACATGCCCTCGGCCGCCAGAGCCGGCGCCGCTCGCAGGAGAGCGACAAGCGGATGATGGGCTATGGGCCTGCGCCGATCGATGAAGAATGGGATCTCCCGGGCGTCAAGCGCCTCGCTCAGCAGGTCATGATAGGGCTCCAGATCGCGAACAATGATGGCAATGTCACGGTAGCGATACTTCCTTGTCGGATCCTGGACCCACTGCACGACTTGCGAGACGGCATAGTCGACCTCGACGCGCCGTGAGGGCAGCTCGGCGAGTTCCACCCCCCGAGGCGGCGTATTGGCTTGCGTCTCGGACGTGTCTAAGCCGCAAAACAGACTGCGTTCAATGGTCGCGAGCGAAACGCCGGGTCGGAACCGTGCCGGCGCCCCCTCGAACACCACGGGTTCCTCGATATCCAGCCCCGCACGGATGAACCGGTCATGAAGGTCCGTATAGGTGCCATGAGTCCGGGAGAACAGTCGCCGGGCGTCGCTCGCCGAACCGGTGGCCGGGCATCGACCGTCGTGTAGAGAGGGGTCCATCATGACGGTGATGTCAACAGCTTGACACCGAGTTGCGAGCTCGACAAGCATGGTGGTTTCCTGTCCGCTGAGCGAGGCAAAGCCGTCAACCCAGAGACGCGCTCCGTCCAACCAGGCACACCGGGGCATAAGCTCGCGCGCCGCCTCGAGATACTGTGAGGGATCCAGACGCTCGTCGCCGAGATAATCGAGATAGGCGCTGTAAATCAGGTGGAGGTCGTGGAGTTTGGCGCGCTGCGCCGGATCGCCCCCGCGGCTGCCGTCGCCGTTTGCGGTCTCGGTGTCACCCGCCTCGACGAGTTGCTCGGGATCGATCCCCTCCTGAATGAGTTCGGTGATCGTCTGACAGAGCCTCTCGACGAACCCGCCGAGTCGACCGGCCGACGCACCCGCCCGCGCAGCGCGCTGGTAGTACTGAAGTTGGCTTGCACGCGTGCTTACAATATGCCGCAATGCCATGGCCCTGGCGGGTTCGGTGAGTGCACGGTGTCCCGGCTCGCCGACAGAATCGAGCACGCGGAATGCGAGACGCTGGAAGGAGAGCACCTCGGCGCGATGGGCCGCCGGCAGATTCTCTTCGGAGTCGTGTATCCCTGCCGGGACATCCAGAGAGAGGATGGCTCGCTCCATCTGCAGACCGGCCTGCTCGGGAACGAGAAAAACAAGGCGCGGGCCGTCGATGGGGCTTGCCCGCAGTTGGCTCCGTATTGCGTCGAGGCAGTGATAGGTCTTACCCGTCCCGGCCCGACCGATGATGAAACGAACACTCATAACGGCTTCGTCGTATCAGATGGGCATTATGCAGTCAATCGATTCGCCGGGCTCGACCATGCTCGTTGAGCCGTCCGTTTTACGGAAAAACATGCCCGCACTGCGCTTGAGCATGACAACACTTCTTCCCATTCCTCTTCTTCAATCAGGATGGGGCGGGCGCATACAGTCACACTTTCACATGGGTTCGTTTGGTATATTCATTTTTCATCTGGGCCGGTCCTTTGCTGTCTGAAGCGGGCTTTGAGGCCTTTGCCGCAGTCGGCCGTTGGAGACGACTTTGATCATAGCGGTAGCTCCTGTGTCATGAGGGGGGCGGCGCGGCGCGCAACGGCCCTCTGTAGTAATAACTTCACGGGCGCTCGCTCTGGAGGGCTGTGTTGAGCAATCGCGTCCAAACGTTGAAACGTCAAAAAGTCGAATCGCCGAAATCAGTATGGGGGCAGTCATGGAGCGATCAGGGACATCTTTAGCGTCCCGGCCTCAAGTCCCGTAGGGACGACAGATCGTAGCCCCGGGCGCGAGCCCGGGGTTCGCGGCTCCGACTGCGAGCGCCGAGCCCTGGAGGGGCGACAGACTTTGACCGTCGCCTATGCCAGGTTTCTGCCGCCCCTCTGGGGCTTAGTCCATGGTCCGTACCTTTCCCCGGGCTCACGCCCGGGGCTAGATTCTGACGCCCCATCCGGGGCTAAACCGCTAAACACGTACTCCAGGGCCAGTCATGTGGGCGACGACCAACGACTCCCCGTATCCCCCAACCCGTTGAAGACGGGTTGGGGGATACGGGGAGACTGAGAGAGATGGTGGCCCGAGGGCGACCCGGCGTAAAACGGCGGGCCTAATCGCCCTTCGGGGAAGACCGCTGAAGCGGCCTGTGATCGATCGCGTTGATACGCGTGAGGAAATGGTCGGTGCCCGATTCCTCTCGCGCTCTTCCGTACGACAACGTCTCTCTCGGCGAGGCAGTGTGGGACCATCTGGCCCGCGCTGCGGTTGAGCATGGCACCCACGACGGAACAGTCCCTCACTCCGTATGGGCGCCAAGTTCAAGACCCAACGAAGCGAGTGCCGTGGCCAAGACCCGCCGACGCGTGGCATGGTCAAGACCGGTCGAAGCGGGTGCCTTGGCCAAACGCGGCGCGGGCGCCGGGTCGAGGCTCGGGTAGGCGCGGAACTGATGAAACACGGCACAAGGTTCCAAAGACTGTCCCCGATCGTGGTTGACCGGTATCGGCGGGTCTTCTAGGATCACCCCTCAATCTGCGGTGACGGGAGGGAGCCGCATGGCATCCCCGTCCGAACTTGTGTCGTCACGAATGTAAGGGCTATTGCCCGGGCAGCCTCTGCCGCTTTGCGAGAGAACGTGAGATGATCGGGATTCGGCATGAAGACAAGAGCGTCTGGGAGGCACGGGTGCCGTTGGTGCCTGACGATGTCCGTGTGCTGATTCGTGACCATGGGCTCGCTTTCCATGTGCAGACGTCGCCGACCCGGGCCATTCCCGACGCTGACTACACGTCGGCCGGGGCGACCGTCGCGGATAACGTGGATGACTGCCCGATCATCGTGGGCGTCAAGGAGATCCCGGCAGAGAAGCTCCTGCCGGATCGTACCTACCTCTACTTTTCCCACGTGATCAAAGGGCAGGCGTCCAACATGCCGGCGCTACGCCGCCTGATGGAGTTGAACTGCCAACTGATCGACTATGAGAAGATCGTCGATGCACAGGGACGCCGGTTGGTGTTCTTCGGACGATACGCCGGACTGGCGGGGATGATCGACACGCTCTGGGCACTGGGACAGCGCTGGCAACACGAAGGCATAGACACGCCTTTCTCGACCCTCCGCAAGGCCTACCAGTACGACACCCTCGATCATGCCAAAGCCGACATCGCCAAGGTTGGTGACCTGATTCGGAAGGACGGGCTTCCCGAGGCCTGCCGACCTCTCGTGTTCGGCTTCGCGGGATACGGCCAGGTCTCCCAGGGGGCACAGGAGATCGCCGATCTGCTTCCCATGCAGGAAGTCGCACCGGCCGATCTGTCCACCGTACCAAATTCGGCCAATGTGTGCTTCAAGTCGGTATTCTACGAGAAGCATATGGTCGAGCGTGTGGATCCCGCTTTGCCGTTCGATTTGCAGGAGTACTACGACCATCCGGAGCGGTACCGTGGTGTCTTTGCACCCTTCGTTCCGCATCTGACGGTGCTTGTCAACGGAATCTATTGGGAAGAGAAGTATCCACGGTTGGTTTCGCTGGACTTGCTGCGCGAGCTATACGGTGGGTCTCAGCAGCCCCGGCTCCGTGTCATAGGCGACATCACGGCCGATGTTGACGGCTCGATTGAATGCAACCTGAAGGCGACGGAGCCGGATAATCCGGCTTTCGTGTACGAACCGCAATCCGGGCAGGCTCGCGACGGAGTTGCGGGGCACGGGCCGGTGATCCTGGCCGTGGATCACCTGCCTTGTGAGCTTCCAGTGGACTCGTCAACCTATTTCAGTCATTCACTGAGTCCGTTGATGCCCGGTTTGGCTCATGCTGACTATAGCGCCCCATTGGCCGACAGCGGGTTACCGCCCGAGCTGATCGCGGCCACGATCGTGTACCAGGGTAAACTGACTGAGCCGTACCGCTATTTGGAGACGTTCTTGAACCCGTAGGCTTCCTGCGAGGATATTTCTCTGGAAGCCGCGCGGATTCAACAGCGTGATTGACCGTTCCCGTTTCACAAACGCCACCGTAACGGAAGTACTCAGGAGATGATCCGATGAAGAAGATTCTGGTTCTTGGCGCCGGTCTGGTGACTCGCCCGCTCGTGCGATACCTGCTGGATCAGCCCGACTATCACGTGACCGTGGCGAGCCGCACGGTCAGCAAGGCCGTAGCTCTGGTCGACGGTCACCCGAAGGGGAAGGCGATTCCTCTCCTGGCCGACAACAAGGAGAAACTCGCCGAGCTGGTCAGTGAGCATGACCTGTCCGTCAGCCTCCTGCCCGCGCCGCTCCATCCGGTCGTTGCAGAACTGTGTATCAAGCACCGTAAGCACATGGTCACGACATCTTACGTCAGCGACGCGATGCAGGCCTTGGATGCGCCCGCCCGCGAGGCCGGTGTCATGATCCTCAACGAGATCGGCGTGGACCCTGGCATCGACCACATGTCGGCCATGCGGATCATTGATGATGTCACGGAGCGCGGCGGCAAGGTCGTCAGCTTCAAGTCGTATTGCGGCGGTTTGCCCGCGCCCGAGAATAACGACAACCCCTTCGGGTATAAGTTCTCCTGGAGCCCGCGTGCCGTCTGCACGGCCGGCAAGAACCCCGGCCGCTTCCTCGAAGACGGCAAGCAGATCGACATCCCCGGCCCGAAGCTTTTCACCTGCGTGCATCCGATGCACGTCGAGGGCGTCGGCGACCTCGAGGCATACCCCAATCGCGATTCACTCGGCTACATTGATGTCTATGGTCTCGAGGGCATCCAGACGATGTTCCGAGGGACGTTCCGTTATCGTGGCTGGTGCGAGACACTCGAGAAGATCGTGGATCTAGGGCTGCTCGAAGAAACTCCGGTTACCTTCCCGGCCGGAACGACCTACGCGCAGTACACCCAGCGTTTCCTCAAGTCTCAGCCGACGGGCAACGTTCGGAAGGATCTCGCCGCTCAATTCGGACTGGACTCTGCCTCTCCGATCCTGGACCGCCTCGAGTGGCTCGGGTTGTTCAGTGATGACCCGATCACGATCACGGACGAGGAGACTACGCCTCTGGACGTGCTGTCCGCGCGCATGTTGGAGAAGATGCCCTACAAGCCCGGCGAGCGCGATATGATCGTGCTGCGTCATTACTTCGTCGCCAAGTTCCCGTCGGCTCCGGATGAGCGGATTACATCCACCATGATCGACTACGGTCAGCCGGACGGTGACTCATCCATGGCCCGGACGGTCAGCCTGCCGGCCGCCATCGGAACGAACCTCATCCTGACTGGCAAGATCATGGTCCCGGGCGTACACGTTCCGGTGAAGAAAGCGATCTACAATCCGGTCCTCGACGAGCTGGCCACACTCGATATCCGGTGTGTGGAGAAGACCGAGAAGGCGTGATCCCTTCGATCGCGTTTCGCCCGTAGGGTGCGTCACTGACGTGCCGATCGCAGTAAGAATGGTGTGTCTGGGACGCACCCTACGGACTGCGAGTGGGGATACGTTTGCGCAGGTTCTCCAGCGCCTCGAGCAACTGCCGGTCACGTTGGACTTCGAGCGGCTCTTGAGGCTGCGAGGCGGGTTGTTCGTGCGCTGAGGTGTCATCTTGTTGGCACTGAGATCCAGGTGCCGAATCGGCGAAGGCGAGATCCAGTATACGGCGCGTTTCCCGGATCGCACGGCGTTCATCGTCACTTAGCGAGATCTCGATATCCGGGATCACACCCCACGAATCGGTGTGAGCGTTTTTTCGTGTTCGATGGATGATCCGACCGTCCGGAAGCCGGTAATGCGCAGTCGTGAGCTTGACCGCGCCTTTGGATTCGGTCAGGTGGATCAGGTGTTGCACGCTGCCCTTGCCGAAGCTGCGTTCCCCGATGATTTCAGCCCGGCCCAGGGCCTGGAGCGAGCCGGCCACGATCTCCGCGGAGCTGGCTGATGCCTCGTTCACGAGGACGACCAGCTTCACATCCTTCAGGGTTCCATCATCCGTGGCCATGTAGGTCTGAACCGCCTTGCGACGCGTGACGGTTGATAGGATGACCCCGTCGTCAACGAATCGATCCACCATCGCGACAGCCTGCTGCATCACGCCTCCGGGATTGAATCGCAGATCGATGATCAGACTCTTGACACCCTGCCCGCTGAGTCTCTGCAAGACGGCGTCGAAATCGCGAACGGTGTTGTACAGGAAGTTGCTGATACGCATGTACCCGATGCCGTTGGCTTCGTCGATCATGTACTCGAAGCGCCCGTCAGTATCGCGCCGAAACCCCCGAACGGTGTGCATGTTGACCGGGCCGCGTACGATGGTCAGATCTTCCGGCTTGGATTGGTCGATATGTTGCACGCGCAGACGGAGTGTGCTGCCGGCCGGACCGTCCAGCAGTTGCTCTGCGTCGAAGACGGAGAGATTCTCGATATCCCGACCGTCGATCGAGAGGATCACGTCGCCTGGGAGAATGCCTGCCTTGGCGGCGGGGCTTCCCTCCACAGGGGCTATCACCGTGAGTCGATCGCTCCGCACTCCGACCTCGATCCCGATTCCGATAAAGTCGCCCCGCGCGCGTCGCTCGAAGGCAGGGAGTTTGTCCGGTGCGATATACCCGCTGTAGGGATCGAGCTGTCGCAGCATGCCGCGAATGGCCCCGTCGACGAGACGGTCACCCGCGATCGGCTCGACGTACTTCTGCTTCGCCAGTGCGTCGACCTCGACGAGCGCACTGTATGTGTTGACAACCGCGTCCTGCCTGGCTGCCATCTGAGGCAGACGGAAGAAAAGCAGCGCGATGACACCGAATATCGCAATCCAAACCAGGTTGTGCTTGTGCATGGCGTAGCCGGAGTTTCGTACTTCCCATTGCACGCAACGAGTGTCCGGGCATCTTCAGCGCGCCCACACTCCGCAAGACCGCACATCGGACGGCCGCTCGCGGAGTTGCTATCGGTCGTTCTGCCGACGAACGCTGTCCGCGACGGCATTGGCAGAGGTAAAGCCAATGCAGGGCCGGTCGCTGCGCAGGCGCCGGGACACATTCGGCGCACACGTTGTCCATGCGTCCTTCGTCACGTTCCGTTCCCGACTCGACTTAGCTTGTGGCCACAGATGGCACGACGTCCGGGAAGTTCGGGCGAAGCAGAAAGCAAGTCGAACGGGCTGGATCGGCACCTCGACCGGACAGTTTGATCCGGATAGGGTATCGGACGCTCGGGGGTGTGCCCGGCGATGAGAAAAGGGAAGAGGTAACGAGCGTCTCATGGCAAAAGAGAAGTGGTACAGCGCAGGGCTGAACTTCGAGTGCACCCAGTGCGGGAATTGCTGTAGTGGCGAGCCGGGCTATGTATGGACCACGAAGCTGGAGATTCGCCGTATATCCGTGTTCCTCGGTCGCAGCGACGGCTGGCTCGACAAGAAGCACCTGCGCCGCGTGGGTCTGCGATACAGCCTTACCGAGAAACCGGATGGCGACTGCATCTTCCTTAAACACGGCCGGGACGGTGGCAAGTGCGCGATCTACGACGTCAGGCCTTTGCAGTGCCGGACCTGGCCCTTCTGGAACCAGAACCTCCGTTCCCCCGAGACCTGGAACGATTGCTGCGAGAAATGCCCCGCCATAAACTGCGGCACACACCACGACTTCGAACAGATCGAGAAGCTGCGCACGCTGAGATCGTGGTGACGCGGGTAACATTGGAAGTGAAATCGTTCTCCTGAGATTGTAGCGGCCAGCGTCCTCGCAGGCCGTTTCCCCGAGCAGGTGCTATTGCTCACGACGGCCAGCGGGAACGCCGGCCGCTACGGTACAGCTACGGCCGACACAGGGGTCGGCCGATACAGAAAGAAACGAATTGCCCGCAAGACACGAATTGTCCGCACTTGCCACAAATGATGGCCACACCCTGAAACGTGCTTCGGGGCCGTGACCGATTGTGGCGGTCCTGGTAGGCTATCCGGACTGACAATGCACGTAGCTTATATACATCAACATTTCTCCACGATGCACGGCGCATCAGGAACGCGCTCCTACGAGATGAGCAAGCGACTGATGCGCGCCGGCCATCGTGTCACGATGATCTGCGGCGAGTACGCATATGGCGGTGTGACCTCCGACCGGCATCAGCGGGTAACCGAGCACGACGTGGACGGCATCCGCGTGCTGTGCGTGGCCGAGCCCTACGGAAACGAGATGGGCTTTACTCGTCGTCTGATGGCCTTTGGGCGCTTCGCTCGCACGGCCACGCGGGTGGTCGGCAAGCTGGACGCGGATCTCGTGTTTGCCACGTCAACTCCGCTGACGGTCGGCATCCCCGGTATGAAGGGAGCGAAACGCCTCCGGGTTCCCTTCGTGTTCGAGGTACGTGACCTCTGGCCGGAACTCGTTATTGCCATGGGAGTGCTCCGGAATCCCCTTCTCGTGGCTTACGCACGTCGGCTGGAGAGGAAGATCTACCGGGCGGCTCAGCGTGTGATCGCACTGGCACCCGGGATAAAGGAAGGCATCTGCAAAACGGGTTACCCGGCGGATAAGGTCCCGGTGATTCCGAACAGCTCGGATCTCGAGCTGTTTGGTCCCAGCGATGAGCCGCTGACGGACGCGCGTTTCGGCCCGCCCGGCGACCTCAAGCTCGTCTTCACCGGGGCTCACGGCCAGGCTAACGGGCTGGATGCCGTGCTCGATGCGGCCGCCGAGCTGAAGCTTCGTTCCGAGAAAGGCGTGCAGTTCGTTTTCATCGGGGAGGGCGGTCAGAAGGAACGGCTCATGGAGCGGAGTTCCCGGGAGGGGCTTGACTTCATGATTAACTGGATCGGCTCGATCCCAAAAGAGGAGTTGGCGAGACTTCTTCCGAGGTTCGATGCCGGCATGATGATCCTCAAGAACGTACCTTCGTTCTACTATGGAACCTCACCGAACAAGTTCTTCGATTACATCGCAAGCGGGCTTCCCGTGCTCAACAACTACCCTGGCTGGCTGGCGGACATGATCGAGGAGAACCGGTGCGGAATTGTCGTCCCCCCGAACGACCCGGCGGCATTCGCCGATGCGGTAATCCGGATGCGGGATCGTCGCAGCGAGCTACCCGCAATGGGGCAGCGTGCGCGGAAGCTCGCGGAGAAGGAGTTCTCGCGTGACCTGCTGGGGGACCGCCTCGTCAAGACCCTCGAGGACGTGTTCCACAATTCACATGATACGGGCCGGTGATTACCTGCTGACACCCGCCGAAGTCTACGAGTTTTACTTCGATGCCGAAGTGATGAGTGTCAGCGGACTCGAAAGTAGCGCACGACTAACGGGTCAGACGGCGCCGACCGACATCCTCACATTCCACCACCACGACCGTTGGTCCGTGCGATGGTTTCTGCATAATCAACTGGGATGTCTGAATCGGGGCGGGTGAGCAGGTCCATCACAAGATCGACGAACCACTCGATCGTGAGCATCCTGACTCGCTCTCTTCCTTGCCGAATCAGCCGCTGTCGCAGCTCCTGATCCCCGATGACGCGAGAGATGGCCTGGGCTATTGCCGTCGGATCGCGCGGCGGCACGAGCAGACCGTCCTCGCCGTCGGTTACACTGCCCGGGATTCCCCCGACGCGGCTCGCAATGATCGGCAGGCTCCGTGCCCGAGCCTCGATCAGCACGTGCGGTGTGCCTTCGGACAGGCTCGGTAATACCAACATGTCGGATCGATCGATCTGGGCGAACAAATCCGCCCCGAACTTGGCGTATCCTTCCCAGACGACCTTTTCTTCGATTCCCAGTTCCTCGATGATTCTCAGCAATCTCTCGCGTTCTTCCGGGAACTGATCCCACCCGCCGACGAGTGCCAGAATCACTGGCCGGTCGGATTCGACATGCGGCAAGGCCCGAAGCAGGTACTCGATCCCCTTCTCGGCGCGAATGAAGCCGAGAAACAGGATTCTGACCGACGGCCCGATGCAGGTATCCTCACGAACGAGGAAGTCCTTTTCCGACGTGGTGCTCGAGCTGGGGCAGCCTACGGTTCGCTTCGAGTGGAAGATCTCGGCGAGCTGCAGACCGCTGGTTACGAAGTACCCCCGGCTCACCCTCGCCGCCAGCCGGATCATGGCCCGCTCGAAGTACGCGAAGCACAAACCCAGCCGCTCCACGAGCCGGCCGTAGCCGCGAGGGTCGGTGCGCATGATCTGCACGGAATCGGCCGCGATCCAGTGGACGACGCGCTGCCCGCGCGCCCGGGCCAGCCAGTGCAAAGACCAACTGAGGGGATGAGTGCCCCGAATGAACAACGCGTCGCACCCTTTTGTCACCTTCCAGTAGTGTCGCAGAAGGAGGTCCGGACGCTTGAGCGCACGCAAGGTGTTGTACCAGGTGCCCCACTGGTGAACCGTGATGTTCGGCTGACTCAGTTCGCAGTCCGCCTTGTGCGCGCTCGCATCCGGCAGAACCGGGCCGTGGCACATAACCTGCTGCACCCGATGAGCGATTAGTTCCACGATCGTCCCGTAGGAATGGTGCGTGTACCACTTGCCGCCGCGCTGCGCCAGAGGGTTTCCGCACGTCCCAAGTATCAAGTCACTCACCATGATCGTCGCCCTGCACCTGTGCATCGTGATCAGGCTGTTGCCCCGCAAGGTAAGGCCGTTGTCGATTCAGACCGCCTTGCTCCGCCGCCGTGAGCCCGATTCCACGCCCTTACCACTCCTGCACTGTATATGATCGGCCAGGAACGTCGTCCATCTTCTCGAAAGCGCGAAGACGCCGTTAACGGCTGGGTGGCCCATGGCTTCAGGGGCTGTGCTTCTTCGCTCGGACCAGGTCGAGCACGGTCTCGACCTCCATCCCGATCCGCTCGGGCCAGGTCTTGAACTCACGAACGATGTGTGCGCGGGCGGCCTCCCCCAATTGCCTGCGTCGCTGTTCGTCACCCAACAGATCGAGAACAGGCTTGGCGGCATGTTCCATATTTGCAGAATCAACGAGGAGCGCGGTGGCCTTATCCTCCACGACATCCTCGATGCTCGGATCGTGCAGAGTGACAACCGGCATGGCACACACCATCGCCTCGTACAACGGATTGCAGCGGTTGGTAAGGTCGAAGAACTGGACGTACACATCACATCCGTTGTAGTAATCGCCAACCTCCCGATGCTCCACCGGGCCAACGAACCGGACCACGTCGTCGACGGCAAGGCTCCGGGCGAGTGCTTTCAGATTCTCTTCCAACTCGCCGGAGCCTACAAGGACAAGCCTCGCATCGGGGCGTTTCCTCTTGACATGCTGCATCATCTCCAACACCCGATCCAGTCTCTTCCAGCCCGCCAGCCGGCTCAACGACAGGATTAGTGGCGTGTCCTCGGAGAACCCGAGCCGGCGGCGGAACCCTGCCCGATCGAAGCCCTCGTCATACAGCCCCTTGTCAATCCCGTTCGTCCAGAAACGCAGCTTTTCCGGTGGGCAGCCGTAGTGTCGAGCCACGCGGTCACCGTAGGTTCCGTCGTTACCCATGACGAGCAGGTCAAACGGCAACCGGTAACCCAACGCCTCGACGTACAGGCTGTCTTGCAGCCCCATGGACTTGCCCTGTATTTGCTCGTACAGGACGGTTCCGAATCGGCGGACGACGTGGACCGCATTGAACCGTCTTGCAGCACGGTAGGCGACGAGCGTACACCATGGACTGCAACTGTACACGACGTCCGGGGGATCCTCTGCGGCCACCCTGATCAGACGCTTCCGGAGTCTGGACAGTCCGATCAGCCGTGCGAAACGGAACAGCGTCTTGCCGGTTAGTGTATAGCGATGCCGCCGCAGGTACGTGAATGGCACCGGTATGTTGTGCATCTGTTTGCCGTGATGGTTCCAATCGTCGTAGCGATCGTACATGAAGTCCTGGCTGAAAATGTGCACACGGTGATCGCGCTCGGCATACCCATTCCACGTATTGTACAGCGGCGGCAACCCCTCTGGCTCGGGCACCTGTCGCATGAAGAAGTTACGGTAACCGGTATAGGTTTCACACAGGAAGTAGACCGTCAAGGGTTCGCTCACTTGGACATCTCCTCGGCCCGATCGGATTCCGCCTGTAGCCTTCTCCAGCGGCGCAGCAAAGACCGGATTGTCCGCCAGTCGTCCACCTGCGGCAAGAACTCTCGCCACGAGCATCGCGTGAGCTTGATGAACAGCAGAACGGCCAATGTCGCCTCGACAACGTAGGCCGCCGACGTCGCCGCAGCAGCGCCCAGCAACCCCCAACGCGGTAGCAGCACGATAACCATGGTCACGTTCAATACGACTCCGACCAGGAGGGTGATCGAAGTGTATTCAGGCCGACCCGTACCGTTGAAATAGGAGATCAACACCTTGGTCACGCATCCCATGACCACGCCTGGCAGAAGAACCATCAACGGAACCACCGCCGGCAGGAACGCGGGCGACAGCAATACGGCAACGATCGGTTTGGCGAGGATGGCGAGGAGGCATGCGGCAACGGCCACTGCGAGCACGGTTACGCGGCAGCTTCGAATGACCAGGTTTATCAGTGCCGACTGCCCCGTCAGGACGCGCGGCAGAAGCACTATATTGAGCGTTTCGGGCAGGATCCACAACCGGCTGACAAGCCCCAACGCCGCAGCGAAGAAGCCGACCTGCTCCGTGTTGCCGACCATCGCAATGACGATCACACCGATCTGCACATCGACCAGTGTTGCCAGCTTGCCGAAATAGTACTTGATGCCATATCGGTAACACGCGCTGATCATACGCCATGAAACGGTGATTTGCGACAAGAGACGGCTGCGTACCAGGCACGCCACCAGAGCCACGCCTGCCAGCAGCGAGCCGATCACGTATGCAACGACGGCGAGTGTCACACTTCGTGTGATCCAACAGGCAACCACAATGAAAACGAACGTTGCGGCTTGGTTGCCGATGCGCGCCAGGTTGTACTCCGTCAGTCGACCGAGCCCCATGAACAGAACGGTCATGAATACGAAGAGTAGTTGCGCCACGGCGAACCCGATCGCGCAGGCCAGAGCGGAAGCCGGCACTTTCTCGACAAACGGCAACGGCAGGTGCATGCATGCAACACCCGCGCCGATGACGAAAACCGTGGTTACGCCTATGGCCACGAGCTGAGTGCCGAGAACGGCGCCGATCTTCTCGGGTTCGCGACCGGCGTAGTAGGCACAACCCATCTCGACACCGAAGCCGAGCCCCAGCACCAGCAGTTGCCCGAATAGCAGGCAGATGGCCAGCTCGCCCCTGCCGGACGGTCCGAGGAGCCATGCCGTGGCGGCGGCAACACCGATGCTGAGCACGATCGCCATGACCCGGCTCGCGAAGGTCACTGTGGTGTCCTTCAGCAAGCCGCTCGATCGGCCAACGTTGGACGGTCCCGAAGTCGACTCCACGCCTCTGGGCTCGATTTCATCCTCATTGCGCGCCCCGGGCGGACTGTCACACGATCGTCCGGACATTGCGTCAGATCTCCGGGAGAGGATCGCGCCACCGCCCCCCGGGGCGACTCAGGGGCGTGATGGGTTGGCTGGGTTCCGCTTGAGAGTCGGTGGCGGTGTCCTGTCGCACGGCGTCTGCGACCCGATAATACGTGCTCGCGGCCACGCCCATGAACACGAACAGATAGAAGAACAAGGAGATTTTACTGGCAAAAAACAGATGATCCTGTGCCACACTGAAAACCAGGAAACTGAGAAAACCTGTCCGAAAACCGTGGACAATGCAGTGACCGTAAGGCTGAAAACGCACATCCGGAGGTCTCATGTGCCGCCAGATCTGCCAGAAGAGAAGCAGAAGAAACACGAAGCCGAGGATCCCCGCTTCGGCGAAGACGAGTGCAAAGAGGCTGTGAGGCTTTGAAGCAGTGCGACCCTCTTCGAAGGTCAAGAGCCGTTCGCGAGCCTGTTTGCTTCCGATCTCCCGCGCCGGGTAATAGACCAAGCCCCAGCCTCCGCCGAATGGCAAATGGTGGGCGCCGTAGGATATGGCGGTTTGCATACTCTCGAGTCTCAATCTCACGGAACCCGCGCGCGCTCCGCTCCAATCGTCGCCGAAGCGTTCCAGAGAATATACTCGGCTCAGTCCGTATACCGCAGGTAGCAACACGACAGCACCCGTGACAACGAAGATCACCAGACGACCGCCGAAACCACGAAGATGGCGACCGTAAAGGTAGATGTTCGCTGCAAGGAATGCTATCAAGGCTGCCCGAGCGAGCGTGGTCAGCAATCCTAGAAAGCAGAGTCCCAAGACGACAAGACTCAAGAGCCGGTGGCGCTTGCCCATCAGTTGACCGACCGCCAGGCAGTAGACCATCAGCAGACACATGGCAACGGCGCTCGGCCCACCCAAAGGGCTGAAAGCCCGCTCCGCCTCGCTGGCTCTTCTGTACGTGGCCAGTATGCTGCGAAAGAAACTGGGCCACGTCGCACTCAGAACGCTCGCCAAAGCAGCAACAGTACCGGCAATGAGTATCGCCGTTACTGCGCGGGCGATAGCCCTCTCGTCCACATGGCAACACTGCAATATGCACCACGCCCCCATAAACGGAAGGGCCACGAAGCACGAGGCGTGAAATCCGCGAACGAAGTCCCCAAGCTCTCTACTATGGACGACCGTACTGAGGGCAATGGCGAACAGAAGCAGCGCCATGCTGCCCCAGATCCCCTTCCCAGGGCCCCATAACAACCGCACTGTCTTCGTCCGAAGGGCCAGAATGGACAAGGCAATAATGGCGAGAAGAACAAGCCAGAACGTCGGAAAGTCGAGACGATACGGATTGAATTCATTAACGTCGAAACGGCTGAGCCAGATATTCGGCAGCAGCACCGCCGCAAAGAACAGGCAGTCTCTCCCACGGAAGCGAAGCATCAGGCAAGTCAGCCCGAATGTGATTGCGCCCAGAAAGGCCGCAATGTATAGCAGAAGCTGTGTATTCATGTGACGCTTCCACTCGCGTCATTGCCGGTGACCGCCCACCCCGATGCAACGCACTTCGAAAGCCGACCGAGCGGCTCATGACTCATTGCCGTGGACACGCAACCGAAGTTCGGCACATTGCCGTGACATTCGTCCCAGGGGCCAAGCTACTGCGGGGCCTGGCAAGCTACCACCTCATCACACTCTCGATGCCTCGAACTTCCGGTGCTAAGGACGCGTTGGGGAGTCTGGGCGCTGCAGGATCTTCTTGATCGAGTCTCCGGCTTCGACCCAGCGCCGCACACCGGGGTAAATAACCACCTCGGCACCATCACCCCATTCCTTGCGAACATACTCCAGGGCGTCGGGGATTCGTGCGTCCGGCCAATGAATGATGCCGGAGTCCTCAGCATAGGCGTACAGCATGGGCAGTGTGGGTCTCGAAGACATGCCCTCGAGCGTGCGCCGAGCTCGCTGTAGCCAGAGGTCCTCCAACGCCGCCGGGGTCTCCGTGCTCCGATCCGTAAACCGTACATCGCACACGTCAGCGACGACTCGGCACACGTCCGCGTAGCGCTTCTGGACTTTGGTGGTATGGCTGTGAATGCTCGGATACCAGATGATCACGATGTCTTTCGGAAGATACTCGAGGCCGGCTCGCAGCCGATCAAGCTCGATCCTCTGCTTCCCCATGCGGTAGCGCTTGATCGCCACCTCATTGTCGAGCAGAACCACCCGCTGACCGGACGTTTCGCACATCGCGGCAACTTCCTCGGCGACCTTCTGCCATCCCGCGACCGAATCAAAGGTCGGCAGCAGATCGACCCTGGCGCCGTTCGGCTTCAGGCCCGGGATGATGCGCATACCCGGTACTCGTTCTCTCAGCTTGGAATACAAGGCAGCGCGGCCGGGCCTGGTGGAGACGATCGCAGTATCAGTAAGGCCCTTCCAGGCCAACAGACCCTTAATGCCGTACTCGTCGTGGATGGCGTAGTTCAGTTCCACCCATGGAATGATCTTCAACCGTTGTTCCGACGTGAGGCCCCCTGCTGCATCGCCGCGCGGTTCGCAGCGGGCTGTACCCGAGACGGTAATTAGCACTGCGCCTACGGTTGCCAGGACCCTGACCATAAAGCTCCTTCGCAAGGGTCGAGCACATCGCTCACCTGCCTATGCACCACCCGACGTTCGCCGCGACCTTGGACTCGACCGGCACCGGTGCCTTGTCAACATCGTACAGCGGACGCGCCACCGCTCCACACTCCGCAGGCTGATGGGTCGCTGAACTCAGGTAACCAACGTCGCCACCCGAAGTCGCGCAGAGCGCCTCCGGTTCCTGGATCGTCAACGGTTTCAGCCTACTTGAGCCCGGGATGAGTGTCAAGATACCGATAATCGGCAGGCTCGGCGAGGAACGAACGTGGACCGGCGGATACCATCGAAGAGAGCGCGCCTCACATAATCGCGCTGATGCGCGCTCTTCGGCATCTTTGCATGCACAGCGAAGACGCCGGTCGGCTCGCACCGCGTCGAGAAGCTACAGACGCACACGGGGACGATCTCAGAGGCGGGGCTCACACCCTCGGGGCGTGTCTTGACAAGCCTTGAAGTCTCTCCCACGGACGTTCTGGACTGGCTGCTAAGGCGCGCACGGTGCTGGAAGTAGCTCCGAGAGAGACCATGCCGCTTCAACCCAACGTTCCACGCCGGGATAGATGATCACTTCAGCATCAGGCCCCCATTCTTTGCGCACATACTCCAGGGCCTCGGGGATTTGACTGTCCGGCCAGTGAATGAACCCGGAGTCCTCAGCATAGGCATACAACATCGGCAGTGTCGGCGACGATGAGATAAGCTCCAGTGTGCTTCGGGCTTGTTGCAACCACAAGTCCTCCAACGCCGCTGGCGTCTCCACGCTGCGATCTACAAAACGCACGTTGCACACGGCCGAGACCACTCGGCACACAGCCGCATAGCGCTCCTGAGCTATCATACTGTGGCCGTGAATGCTCGGATACCAGATGAACTCGATGTCGTTCGGTAACTGCCCGAGCCCGCTTCCAAGCTGATCGAGATCGATGCTCTGCTCTCCCAAGCGATAGTCCATAATCGCCACCTCGTTCTCAAGCAGGATCACACTCTCGCCGGAAGTCTGTCGGATCGCTGAAACCTCCTGGGCGACCGCCTGCCATCCCTCCACGGAGTCGAACCGATCCAGCAAGTCCATCGTCTTCAGGCCGGGGATGATGCGCATACCCGGCACGCGATTTTGCAGTTTGGTGTACAGGGCGTCACGACCCGGAATCGTCGAGACAATTGCAGTGTCAGTCACCTCCTGCCAGATCAGTAGTCCCTCAATACCCTGTTCGTCGTATGCCGAATAGTTCAATTCCACCCACGGAATGATCTTCAGCGTCTCACAAGGCAGAATCGTGAAAGTTGCTACAGTTGACTCAGCCTCTCCATCACTGACCTGGAACGTGAATGCGTCAGTGCCGGTGAAACCCGAATCCGGCGTGTAGACAACCGCCGCAGTCGATAACGGATAGTTGTCGACGGCACCCAGCGTCCCATACTCCGGTCCATCGACTATCGAAAACGTCAGGTCGTCACCGTCTGCGTCACTTGCCAAGAGTGTCAACGACACGGCATTGTCTGACGCAAGCGAAACGCTCTGATCCGATGCCGTTGGCGGCGTGTTCATCTGGGCGATGGACGCCTC
>JAUXGE010000107.1 GCA_030622435.1 Planctomycetota bacterium | reverse complement strand
GTAGCACAGTCGCCCCCGACTGTGGTATCCGGGTAGGAAGTCAGGGCAATCGCATCTTAATTCAGGCCGCGATTACCAGCGTGAAAACACAGATCAGAGCGACTGCACGAAAAATGTCCGAGCGGTCGCACCAGCGTTTCCGAGCCATCAGCCGGGGTTTCGCGGTTTAGATGCGATTGTCCCGGGCGGAGAGTCATCTTTCCCAGTCCCATCTTGTTTCGCAGACGGAAATGGGTTAAAATGTGAACCTGTCAACCTTCGGCCGTGCTCGATCCCCTGAGCGTTCCAGGCCAGGGCGATGCCATCGGCACGTTGAGTATCTGAACCGGCGTTTCGTGACCCGTTCCCGGGTGGAGGGAAGCACATGTTAAACGCACAAACGCACACTTCGGGCAAAACGTTCGTGCCAACCATGACGACGAAGCCCTGTGCGATGATCTCGCGCCGTTTGCTGCCAATGCTTCTTGGCCTGTGCGCATGCGTCGCGCTGGCGACCCCGGCCGGCGCGGTGGTTCGCTATGTGGACGGTGACGCTGCGCCGGGTGGCGACGGGCTGTCGTGGGCATCGGCCTACGACTCGCTGGACACCGGTCTCGCGGCTGCCCAGTCCGGCGATCAAATCTGGGTGGCGGCCGGCACGTACGTCGGGAACTTCACCCTTGCGCTGGAGGTCGAGGTCTACGGTGGTTTTTACGGCACGGAGACCGAGGTTGAACAACGCGACTGGGAGGCCAACCCGACGATCCTCGACGGCGATCAAAGCGGCAGCGTGGTCACTTCCCCGGTCGGGGCAACCGAAATGACCCGAATCGACGGCTTCACGATCACCAACGGCTCCGGAACGGACGTGGATGGTCGCACGCAAGGCGGCGGGCTGTACCTAGACTCTTCCTCACCGGCGATCGAGAATAACACCGTGACAGGCAACAGCGCCGAAGACGGCGGCGGGCTGTCCCTCTGGTGGTCCTCGCACCCAACGATCGCGAATAACACCGTCACGGGCAACAGCAGCTACACGGGCGGTGGACTGTACCTGAGGGTCTCCTCCCCAACGATCGCGAACAACACGATCACGGGCAACAACGGCAGCGGGCTGTACATGCAATCGTCCTCCCCGACGATCGTGAATAATACGATCACAGGCAACGGCACCGACGGCTTCGGCGCCGGGCTGTACCTACGCCAGTCCTCCCCGACAATCGCGAACAACACAATCACAGGCAACAGCGCCTCGTCGGGCGCTGGACTGTACATAGACCATTCCTCCCCAATGATCGTGAACAACACGATCACAGGCAACAACGCTTGCCACTACGGCGGTGGCCTTTACCTGTGGAACTCCTCCCTGACTATCGCAAACACGATCGTCGCGTTCAACTCGTCGGGCGTCTATCAAAAGGACACCGACAGCGCCCAAACACTGCGGTACAACTGCGTCTTCGGCAACACCGAGTACGACTACTCCGGCCTGACCGACCCCACCGGGATCGACGGCAACATCTCTGCCGACCCGCTGTTGGCCGACTTGCGGTACGGCAACGCGCATATTCGACCGGACTCACCCTGTGTGGATGCCGGGAACAACGCGGACACGTTTGGCGACTTCGACATAGACGGCGAACCCCGCATTCAGCCCGTGGACGGAATTGTGGACATCGGCTCCGATGAATCGGATGGGACGGTGTGGTCGGCGGGCCCATACGCCCTTGTCCGGGTCAGCCCCGGGGGGGACGATGCGAACGACGGTTCGTCTTGGGCGTTCCCTAAGCGTACAGTCCAGGCGGGTGTGGACACAGCGTCGGCGCTCGGAGGCGAGGTGTGGGTCCAGGCTGGTACGTACGAGGAATGTATCACGCTCCACCCCTACACATATGTGTACGGCGGGTTTGCCGGTGACGAGACGGAACGGTACGAGCGCGATTGGGGGGCCAACGCGACCACGCTTGATGGAGCCCAGGAGGGCTCGGTGGTGGTCGCACGTGCGGGCCACGGAGCCGTCGGCGCCGTCGACGGCTTCACGATCACGAACGGCAGCGGCACGGCGTGGTCTGGGCAAACCTATGGCGGGGGACTATACCTCAGCTCCTCGTCCCCGACAATCGCCAACAACACGATCACGGGCAATAGAGCCAGCTCCAACGCCGGCGGGCTGTACCTACGCCATTCCTCCCCGACAATCGCCAACAACACGATCACGGGCAACAGCGCCGGGATCGGCGGCGGGCTGTACGTGTGGGACTCCTCCGCAACGATCGTGAACAACATGATCAAGGGCAACAGCTCCTACTACGGCGGTGGGTTGCACCTGTCCTCCGCCTCCCCGACGATCGCGAACAACACGATCATAGGCAACAGGGCCTACGCAACCGGGGGTGGGCTTAGCCTGGCCACTTCCTCCCCAACGATCGCTAACACGATCATCGCGTTTAATTCCTCCGGCGTCCAGTGCGATACGGTGAGCACCCCGATGCTGCAGTACAACTGCGTCTTCGGCAACACCGAGTACGACTACAACGGCCTCGCCGACCCCACCGGGACTGACGGGAACATCTCCGCCGACCCGTTGCTGGCGGGCCCACAGTACGGCAACGCGCATATTCAGCCGGACTCACCCTGTGTGGATGCCGGGAACAACGCGGACACGTTTGGCGACTTTGATATAGACGGCGAACCCCGCATTCAGCCCTTGGCCGGAATTGTGGACATCGGGGCCGATGAATCGGACGGCACGGTATGGCCAGTGGGGCCTTACGCCATGGTACGGGTCAGCCCCGTGGGGGACGACACCAACGACGGGTCGTCCTGGGCACTGGCGAAGCGTACGGTCCAGGCGGGCATCGACAAGGCGTCGGCGCTCGGAGGCGAGGTGTGGGTCCAAACTGGTACGTACGAAGAATGTATCACGCTCCACCCCTATGCGTATGTGTACGGCGGGTTTGCCGGTGACGAGACGGAGCGGCACGAGCGGGATTGGACGGCCAACGTCACGACCCTGGACGGGCAGCAGCAAGACTCAGTGGTAGCTGCACGAGCGGGCCACGGAGCCATCGCCGCCATCGACGGCTTCACGATCACCAACGGCGGTGGGCCTGGCCTGTACGTGGCCTACTCCTCCCCGACGATCGTGAACAATATGATCAAGGGCAACAGCTCCTACTACGGGGGGGGACTGAACCTGTACCGGTCCTCCCCGACGATCGCGAACAACATGATCATAGGCAACGACGCGGTACGCGGCGGCGGGCTGGATCTGTACGAGTCCGCCCCGAGGATCGTGAACAATATGATCAAGGGCAACAGCTCCTACTACGGCGGGGGCCTGAACGTGTACCGGTCCTCCCCGACGATCGCAAACAACACGATCATAAGCAACAACGCGGTATGGGGCGGCGGGCTGCTCGTGTACGAGTCCTCCCCGACGATCGCAAACACGATCGTCGCGTTCAATTCGTCCGGCGTTTACCGGTACGACACACTCGGCACCCCGACCCTGCGGCACAATTGCGTCTACGGCAATACCGAGTACGACTACGACGGCCTCGCCGATCCCACTGGGATCGCCGGCAACATCTCCATCGACCCGTTGTTGGCCAGCCCGCGGTACGGCAACGCCCATATTCAGCCGGACTCACCCTGTGTGGATGCCGGGAACAACGCGGACACGTTTGGCGACTTGGACATAGATGGCGAGCCTCGTATCCAGCCCCTCGGTGGAATTGTGGACATCGGCGCCGATGAATCGGATGACACGGTGTGGCCAGCGGGCCCGTACATCATCGTCCGGGTCAGTTCCACAGGGGACGACACGAAAGACGGCTCATCCTGGGCCTCGGCGAAGCGCACGGTCCAGGCGGGCATTGATGCCGCGTCCGCCCTGGGCGGCGATGTATGGGTGCAGGCCGGCACCTTCTACGAGCGCGTCACACTTCATCCGCATGCGCATTTGTATGGTGGCTTTGCCGGTGACGAAACGGAACGGGACCAGCGGGACTGGCACACTAACGTCACGACCCTGGACGGGCAGCAACAAGGCTCAGTCGTGACCGCGCTAGCAGGCCACCGAGCCAGCGCCATCGACGGCTTCACGATCACCAACGGCTCCGGGACCGTGTGGGGCTCGTACCCGTACGGTGGCGGGCTGTACCTCCTGTTCTCCTCCCCGACGATCGCAAACAACACGATCACGGGCAACAGCGCTCACCAAGGCGGCGGGCTGTGCCTGGACTTCTCCTCCCCGACGATCGCAAACAACACGATCGCGGGCAACAGCGCGTCCGCTGGCGGCGGGCTGTACCTGTGGGAGTCCTCCCCGAGGATCGCAAACAACACGATCACGGGAAACGGCGCCGTGGGCGGCGGCGGGCTGTACTTGTACTCCTCCTCCCCGATAATCGCGAGCACGATCGTCGCGTTCAACTCGTCCGGGATCTACCAAGACCCATACGATGCCGGTGCTCCTACGTTGCGGTACAACTGCGTCCACAGCAACAGCGAGTACGACTACGACGGCCTTGCTGACCCCACCGGGACCGACGGCAACATCTCCGACGCCCCCATGTTCCTGCAGGACCCCGACCCCGGCCCCGACGGCCTGTGGGGGACGGAAGACGATGAATTCGGCGACCTGCAACTCGCGCCCAGCTCGCCGTGCATCGACGCCGGTGACAACGACGGCGTCCCGCCCGACACGCCCGACCTGGACGGCGACTCTGACACGATGGAACCGCTTCCGCTCGACCTGGCCGGGGGGGCGCGGTTTATTGACATCCCGACGAGTCCCGATACGGGGAACCCCGGTGTGATTGGACCTCCCATCGTCGACATGGGCGCTTTCGAGAAAGCATTCTGGTGCGGCGACGGCGTAGTCGATCCTAACGAAGAATGCGACGACGGGAATACGATCGACGGCGACGGCTGCCAGGGGGATTGCACACTTCCATTCTGCGGTGATGGGATCGTTGATATGGAAGAGCAATGCGACGACGGCCCGTACAACTCCGACACCGAGCCGGACGCGTGTCGGACAACGTGCGTCCTCCACTCCTGCGAAGACGGCGTGGTGGACACCGGCGAGGAATGCGACCACGGCGGTGAGTCGGCCACGTGTGACTCCGATTGCACGTTTGTCGAGTGCGGTGACGGCACCGTGAACACGACCACGGGCGAAGAGTGCGACGACGGGAACAGAGATGATGGAGATGGATGCTCGTCAACGTGCCAGACTGAGCCAGGAGTTATCCCCACGGTTTCCGGATGGGGCATGATCGTGCTGGCGCTCTCGCTCCTGGCGGGCCACAAGCTGTACTTCCGCCGTCGCGGTGCTCTGCGATAATCGAACGTCGGGTCTGCGGACCCGACCTACTACTCGTGGGTCTAAAGACCAAGTTCGGCCGGCGGCGCCATGCCTGTGCTTAGCGAAGCCTCGGTTCTTGCGCTTCCGCTGTAGCGCCGCCCCTGATATCCTCCCCGATGTTAGTCACAAGCGAGCGGCGTGAATCGGCCTCAAGTCCGAGCCTCGGCCGACGCTTCATCCCAATGCTCCACCGCCTGGGCGGCCTCGCGCGTCAAGGCCGCCCGCAGGCGGTAATGCAATCGGGCAGCGACAAGGAACAGGATGAGCAAGGCGAGACTGGCGGCACCCGTGATGCATCCCCACGTCACAGCCTGCCATCCTAAGAGCATGGGGCTCGGGGCGGCAAACGGGCCACCGGGTGGCCCAGTGGGATCAAGCAGCACCGGACCCCAGTACCAGATCGCTTCCACCGCGCTTAAAAATACCAGCCAACCCAGGGCGAAGGCGAAGGCGTACGCGAGTGCCTTGGCATGCCCGGGCATCTTGCTGTAGCGTCCGCGACTCGTCATGGACACACGTCTGCACAACTTGCTTAGGTACATGAAGTACGCGGCCATTCCGATTACACCAAACACCGAAATGCCGATCCCAAGCAGTTCGACCGCGGCCATCACTCGAGGCGGTGGCCCCAACGCCTCAATGCTGTAGCTCAGGGCCTTCCCGATAATCGCCACAAGCAGATAGATGCGAACGAGACGTCTGGCCGTGTCTCTCTTTAGTGTCGTGAACACTTGCGGCTGCGGACGCGTGATGAGCCACACGCCATGTACAAAGCCCAGGATCCCCATCAGAACGGCGCCGATCGCAAGAGAGACCCCCAGCCACGCGAGCAGGGCCCCCATGGTTTCGTCCCGCCGCAGGGATGAGACGCCCGCACTAGCGAGTGGCACGAGAATGATGCATGCCAACAACATAGTCACACCGGTGAGAATCCGGCGGCAGCCTCTCGCCAGCCCCTTGACGTACTCGGGCTCCGCGTAGCAGAGCAGGTCCTTGCGCAGGGACAGGCTGATGGGCGTGCCGCACTCCGGACATAGACCTGTTGCATTCAACCCGCGCAGGTTGTAGCCGCATCGCTGACATGCGAGGTCCGTACGAATCTCGCCGGTATCGTCCGGAGCGGGTTGGTCGGCTTCTCCCAATTCCGACATATTCCGTATCCCTTCGCCCCCCCAAATGGGCAAGCTCGCTTCGTCGCCACCAAACCGACCCGCGACCGTGAAGGAGCGGACCTTCGCGCGAGGTCCTGGCATGCACTCGCGCACGGTCGCTCAGCCCGTAGGGTACAGACCCTCGGCCCGCAACCACTCTCTATAGTGCGTCAAGGCGAACAATGCCAGGAACGTCGCATGAGGATCGCTCGCGGCGTCGTGACCGCCCATCCCGACCATTTGCTTCAACGTCCGTGCGACGGATGAGTCAAAGGTCCATCCACCGTCCGGGTTCTGACTTAGCATGATCCGCTCGATCCACCGGCGCCGAATGGGCGGTCCGTCTTCCATATACAGCCAGAACGCGACCCGTTCGTTGTAAATGTCGCTGGTTCGCACATCCCAGGTCTGGATTCGGTAGAGGCGGTCACTCACTTCCCGGATCAGGCGATCGGTCTCGAGTTCGGCGGCGAGGCCTGGCGCAGCTCTCTCGAGCCAAAGATAGGCCAGCAGCGCGTGCGTCAGGTCGTAACTGGTGGTGAGCTGCCCCGTGTCGACAAACAGCCGCTGCCTCTCGGCCGGAGGTAGCTCTGTCCAGTCCGGATAGAGTGAATGCACGAGCCAGGCCGCGTACGGGTTCTTCGGACTGCTCGCCACCGCATGCTGGATGAGCCGCCGATGAAGAGTCGTATGCCGAGGTCGGGGCCAGCCGGGCATGCCCAAATACATACGCCATTCCCGGTGATCCTCGTTGATCTGCCGTCCGCGGTTCATTTGCTCTCGAAGCCCGGCGTGGTCTTCGAGGTCAAGCACGCGCTCGAGGAAGAAATGATGGGGCGGCGCCTCACCCCCCTCCTCCACGTGCATACCGAAGGTGCCGGTCTCGTGGAGGTAGTCCAGCCCACGGTGGATGACATTGTCAACCCGCCCGGCCACCCACGGCGAACCATGCATCGGCACGTTGCCAAAGGCGTAGTAATAGACACAGGCAAACGCGAGCCCAACGGCCGCAAGGATCAGGGCGATGAGCCACCGACGCCCACGCCGGCGGGGCACCGGTTGCCGTTCCGCGCCGCTCTTTTCAGTCTCGTCTTTTGCCGTACACATTCTCGTTCAGCCCGCCCGAGTGTGCCGCAGAGGAACGTCATGGCTCCCCGAACCACGTGCGAATCCACGTCGACACCCGGACAGCTTCGGGCTACACCGAGAACCGCAGGCCGTCGTACGCCAAGGCCATGCCGTCCGGCAGTTCCCGATTCGTCGCCTCGTGCCCCAACTTATGGGCAATGTGAGTGAAGTACGTCTGCCGCGCGCCGATTGTGTGGGCCATCTCGACGGCCTGCTCCACGTTGAAATGGGCCGGATGCCATGTTCGGCGTACGGCCTCGAGGATCAACACATCCAACCCCCGAAGGAGCGCCAGCGATTCGTCGGGAATGTGGCTGCAGTCCGTGCAATATGCGAAGTCACCGAAGCGAAAACCCAACACCGGCAGTGAGCCGTGCAACATGGGAATCGGCACAACCGTCTCACCGCCGACGCGGAACGGCTCGGTGCCGATCGTGTTGAGTTCCAGTTCGGGCCGGCTGTGTGGAGAATCCGGGGCGTGCTCGAACGCGTAGAGGAACATCTGCCGCAGATTCGCGAGCGTCCGCTCCGATCCGTAACACTGGAGCGGTTGTCTCATGATCCAGTTGAACCGCCGGACGTCGTCCAGGCCGGTTACGTGGTCGGCGTGGTGGTGCGTGTAGAGCACGGCGTCGACCCGGTCGATACCTTGAGCGATGCATTGAATCCGAAGCTCGGTGGCCGTGTCGACCAGGATGCGCTGATCACCCATCCGCACGAAGATGCTCGCCCGGGTCCGCTGGTCGCGCGGGTCGCTCGACGTGCACACCTCGCATGTACACCCGATCATCGGCACGCCGTGCGACGTGCCGCTTCCCAGGACAATCACATCAACGGGCGATGCGCGGTCACTCATCAGAGACACTTCCTTGGTTAGCTAATTGGGTGGTGCGTCAGGAAAGCACCACTACGCGCCGGTTCGTTCCGACTGCCGGCTTTCCATTCCACCGGTCTACTATGATAGGCCTCCGCATCCGAAGCCACCAGCGAGACGGAACTCGTAGCGGCCTGAGTCCCCGCAGGCCGTTTTCCCGGGCAGGCGATGTTGCCCACGACGGCCGGCGGGGACGCCGGCCGCTACAAGTGTATGGTGCGTCAGGGACGCACCCTACTGGCAACGTGCGCCGGTCGAGCTACACTCTGTGCGTCATGAACGCCGAACCGGTCAGCCTGGTCATCCCCGGACGCAACTGCGCGGACACGATCCGCCAGTGCCTCGGCGCCGTCGTCCCGCTTCTCGAGGGTTCGCACCTGCGCGAGATCATCTTTGTCGATGACGGCTCCACGGACGAGACGGCCTCAATCGTCAGCGAGTTCCCCGTTACGTGCCTCCAAGGTGGTGGCAAAGGACCTGGAGCGGCCAGAAACGCCGGCTGGCGCGCCGCCCACCACCCACTCGTCTGGTTTGTCGACTCGGATTGTGTGGCCGAGCCGGACGCGCTCGACCGGATCGTACCGCACTTCGAGGATCCGAAGGTGGGCGGTGTCAGCGGCAGCTACGGGATCATGAACCCCGAGTCTCTATTGGCGTGTTTGATCCACGAGGAGATCGTCGCGCGACATCGGGTGATGCCGCTTCGCGTGGACTTCCTGGCCACGTTCAACGTCGTGTACCGGCGGAAGATCCTCGAGCAGATCGACGGGTTCGACGAGCGGTTTCTCAAAGGGCAGGACGCTGAACTCTCCTGGCGTGTGATGGGGGCGGGGTATGAACTGCGTCTGGTGTTCGATTCGCGCGTAAGACACTTCCACGAAAGTCGGTTGGGAGGATACCTCCGCACGCAACGACATCAGGGTTACTGGCGCGTCTGGCTTCACCTATCCCACAGCGGGCATGCAACGGGCGACTCGTACAGCAGCTTCGTCGACCACTCTCAGCCGCCACTGGCCATGCTCGCGATCGCTACCGCACCACTGCTGCCGTTCGGGCGGCTCGCCTACATCCCTGCCATCATCGTAACACTGCTATTGGCCGCGCAGGTACCGATGACAATTCGACTGCTCAAACGACTGCGCCGCCCTCGCTACCTCGCCTTTGCCGCGATGAGCTTCCTCCGGGCGTTCTGGCGCGGTGTGGGAATGACGCACGGGACGCTGGGGTATTTAACGTCGCAGCTCGAGCGCAAACACACCGACGAAACGTAACTAGTCGTCCTTCTTCTCTTTCTTCGTGCCCTTGTCGTCAGCCGGTGGCTCGTCAGTGGTACGGTCCTTCTTTACAGGAGGAACCTGCATGCGCCGCGCGCCGCGGAAGGGGTTGGCCAGAGCATCCTCGAACTTGGTCTGCTGTTCCGGAGTGAGCCTCTGGGAGATTTCTTGATGCACTCGGTCGAGGATCTCCTTCACCTTCGCCTCGTCGCCCCGCACTTCCCCAATCGAAAAGCGCGCTTCGTTAAGGATGCCATTGATCTCCTTCCTGACCTTTTCGGAGACGCCGACGTCGGGCATTGCAACGGCGCGCCTCATCAGGAACAGATCGCGATTGGACTGCGACGGGAGGACATTAGTCGCCCCGAGACTCCTCGCCAGTTTCCGGAATTCCGGACGATGCTTCTCATCGAGTTTAGCCGCCACCGCGTTGACGAACTGAGCCATGTCCATTTCAGGACCATCTGTCCGCGACCATAGTGTCTGCTTGAACTCCTCACGAAGCTTGCGGATGGCATCGGTGTCGCCGGCCTCACGTGCCGCCGCGATCTGCTCTCGAAGCTCTTTCGCCTTGGCGGTTCTCTGTGGATCAAACGCAGCGGCTTGCCGTGCCTTCTGGCTCTCCTTCAACCCTCGAATCTGATCTCGGAACATCGCATCTATCGCATCCTTCTGATCCGCCGGAAGGTCAAACTCCTGCTTCATCGCGTTTTGAAGCTTGAGAAGCGTGGAGATCCGATACCGCGTTCGCGGATCAAGCCTGCGGCGGTCAGTGCCGGGTTGAGACGGTTGTCCTTCTCGAACATCGGGTCGGCCGTCCGCCGGCTCGGCCTGTCCCTGCCCGGCTTTCTTGACGGCGCTATCGCGTTGCGATTCACCCTCAGCTTCCTGCTGTGCGAGTGCGGAAGTGGCCCACAAACACACGAGCCCGAAAGTCACAAGCATGGCGCAGATTCGTGTCCTTTTCATCACTGAGTACTCCTGGTACAAGCTAAACGTACGAGGCGTTCACCCCGGCCGCGGAATCCGGTGGGGCACCCATGCCGCGAAACCTCGAGCCGGTCGGGGACTCGTTGGCCCGCAGCACACCCCATTCCGTGCGACAACTGAAAGCGCTCTATGGTAAGGATAATGGCGATCCGTGAATAGGCCCTGCCACTTGCATGAGACAAGGTCGATACAGAAGCCCGCTCAGGCTTCCAGGGCCTGCCTTGACCGGGTCGGCCATCGCCGTCGATCCGATCCGACCGTGTCCCCGCTTGGCCGGACACAGACTGTAAGCTATTATTTCGCATGTACTTACTAACAATCCTCGCCTACATAATCCTCTTCTGGCACGCTGAAGCACCAAGTGAGTGGCGTCTGGTCGGCGAGACCGACGTGATCATGACTCTCCTGATCGTGTTGGTTCAGCCACCGTTGCTGGGGTCGATTGCCTGGTTATCGGCTCGCAGATCGCGGCGTTTGCTTTCGAGACGACCCGACGCACCTCAGGATGCCCAGCGGCAGCATCACAGGGCGACCCTCTGGCTTCGTGTGGCAACGATTGTGGGTTTCGGGCTCGCGGTCTTCGGAACGCGTTGGCCTGTGTGGTTCACGTTCGAATTCCCCGCGCTTCAGATCGTCGGTGATTTGGCGGTCCTGTCGCTCTTTGTGGGCTGCGTGCTTGCTGTGTGGTTGGCGACGTATCCGCTCGAACGGGATCTTCGTGTTCAGGCGGTCGTGTCTGCCGCCGGATCGGGCACGGAGGGGGCACAGCGGTGGCGGTTGCGATCCTACCTGGATTTCAATTTGCGACATCAGGTATTAGTCGTTGCCGTTCCCCTGACGCTCATTCTGTTCGCCGCGAACATGACACGAGGATACGAGCAGCCCCTGCGAACCTGGAGCGGATGGACGTGGACTCCCGACGTGTTGCTGGGTCTGGTTGCGTTCGGTGTCTTCCTGGTCGCGCCGGTGCTGCTGATTAGAATCTGGCGCACTTCACCTCTCGAGGCAGGTCCTACACGCGAGCGGCTCGAGGCTCTTTGTCGGTCTGTCGGCCTTCGGGTCCGGAACATTCTCGTCTGGCAGAGTGACGGGATGACGATCAATGCGGCCGTCATGGGCGTCGTTGCTCCGGTTCGCTTCGTTTTGCTGTCGGACGGTCTGCTGGCAACGATGGATTCGCGACAAATCGAGGCTGTCTTCGGTCACGAGGCTGGTCACGTGAGGCATCATCACATACAGCACCTGCTGGTTTTCGCCCTGTTGGGGTGGCTGCTGGCGGCTGCTTCCATGGAGATGGCGGCCCGAGCGGTGATCGCCTCGAGCGCGGATTCGGCCACGATGTCTGCCACAGCCCTGCAAGGGATCCAGGGGCTGGGTGTTGTCGTCACGGTGCTGTATTGGGGTCTGGGATTCGGTTGGCTCTCGCGGCGGTTCGAGCGTCAGGCCGACCTGTTCGGAGCGCAGTCCGTCACGCCCGAGCCGGCCTCGTGTGCGCTGCCGTGCTGCGTCCATCCGGACGCCGAGACGGTGGTCCGTGGCAGAGGGCGTGTCTGTTCGACGGGTGCAGCGTTGTTCTCGTCAGCGCTCGATCGAGTCGCCTCGCTCAACGGCATTCCGCGTGAAGAGCGAAGCTGGCGCCATTCATCGATCGGAAGCCGCATTCGGTTT
>JAUXGE010000318.1 GCA_030622435.1 Planctomycetota bacterium | reverse complement strand
CGCATGACTCGGGGTCGGCGTGGTTCGCTAATCCTCCACCGTATGGCTCTTTCATCCACAACTCCTCACCGGCTAACCGGCGCTTTCCCCCCACCCATTCCGGCGATGTGACGCGAAGCCTTTCCGTTTCATTTGGGCGCCGGAATGAATGGGGCACCAGTGCAGATGCACTGCTGACACAGCAGTGGCACACCGCAACACGGCGGCGCCTGCGACCTCGGAGTCCTCACTGCTCACAGAGCAGTGGCACACCGCAGCACGGCGGCGCCTGCGACCTCGGAGTTCTTCAATGCCAGCAGCGCTTCGTTGGCCTGTTCGAGGGGGAACGCCTGGGTCTGCGTGTGGATCGGTATGCTCGCGGCCAGTTCCAGCAACTCTCGACCGTCGCGGCGGGTAGCGTTGGCCACACTGCGGACGATCCGCTCGTCGTACAAATGCTCGAGGTAGTCAAGCTCGGGGATCGGTGTCATGTATATGCCGGCCAGCGCAATCGTTCCACCCTTTTCCAGAACGGTCAGGGCATCGCGCACCAGTGCACCGGCCGGGGCAAAAATGACCGATGCATGCACCTTCGCAGGCGGTTCGTCCCGGGAACCTCCCACCCACTTCGCTCCGAGCTTGCGGGCCAGGTCGCGGTTTCCCTTGCTGCGCGTGAAGACATAGGCCTCACATCCCCAGTGCCGTGCCACCTGAATCGCGATGTGCGCCGACGCGCCAAACCCGTAAAGACCCAGCCTCTGCCCTGGCTGAATCCCGCTGAGTCGAAGTGCCCGATAACCGATGATCCCGGCGCAGAGTAGTGGTGCCGCCTGCTCATCCGGGAAACCGTCCGGGATGTTGTAAGCAAACGCCGCGGGGATCGTCGTGTACTCCGCGTATCCTCCGTCCACACTCCATCCGGTGAAGTTGGCAGTTTCGCACAGGTTCTCCGAATCGCGCAGGCAGAACTCGCATCCGCCGCACGTGTCGTGCAACCAGGCCATGCCCACCCGATCCCCGATCCGGAAACCGGAAACGCCCTCGCCGAAGCCCGCCACCGTCCCGACGATCTGATGCCCCGGAATGACGGGTGATCTGCGCATCGGAAGCTCGCCTTCGACCTCGTGAAGGTCGGTCCGGCATACGCCGCAGACACGAACCCGGACGAGGAGATCACCCGGACCGGCTTTCGGATCGGCAACCTCGCCCAGTGAGAGTGGACGCTGTTCCACCGGCTTGGGCTCATGAAGTAACATTGCTTTCATTGCCAGTACCCCATTTCGGAATGGAGAATGTCGAATTCAAAGTAATGTAAGGACGCAGTACGGTTCACTTTCATAGACATAGTGCTACGACAAGCCTGAATCGATGGGTAATCCGAGCCGCGACCGTGAGGGAGCGGACGAACCAGAGTCTCTAATACCGTCGCGGACTACTCCCTTACGGTCGCGGCTCGGTTCAGCCTGCCCCGTCAAGAGACAGTGACGGAGCGGTAGTTGGCGGGCTATTACCATTAGCTATTCGCCATTCTCAATTCTCTTACGCTTTCCACAAACGGCTCACGCGTCCGTATGGATCCGCGGCCCGCGTCGTTTCCTCGTCCAAGTCCAAGTCATCATCGACCCCGGCCGTTCGTTGCTCGAACAGGGCGCAGACCGCGTCGGTCAGATAGCGACTCCGCTGGGCGTACCCGTGACCATCGCCCATATCGAACCGGCGATGGTAGTATCTCAGTGGGAAATGCACATATAGCGAATCCTTCGCGCGGGTCATGGCCACGTAGAGCAAGCGCCTCTCTTCCTCGATGCCGTCCTCGTCTCCGACGGCCATGTCCGATGGAATCATACCGTCGGCCGCGTGTATGATATGAACAACGGTCCATTCACACCCCTTGGCGGAGTGGATCGTGCTCAGCGTCAGGTAGTCTTCCTCCAGGAACGGCGCCTGAGCGAGATCAGAGGTCGTTTCGGGCGGGTCCAAAGTCACATCGGTAAGGAACCGGCTGCGCGATCGGTAGCCGGCGGCAATCTGCGATAGCTGATCTATGTCCCGTAGCCGGATTTGCGGGTTCTCGTAGATCCGTTCGAAGATCGGCTCGTAGAAACTCCGGATGCGGTCGACCTGGGTTGACAGAGAGAGGCCCTGTTGCCGTTGCTTCGGGCGCGGTTTTCCGTTGTCCGCCTTACCATTCACGCGTGTTCCGCAGCATTCGGACAGCACAGTGCGCAGTCGGCCGAAATGCTCACGCGATGCCGGAGGCACGGTCGGTGGATCCACCGCTAGTCGCTGCAGCGGTGACACCGGGTTCGCATCCACATCATCAACACCATTGGATGCGGGTGGCGACTGTCGCACACCGAGGTGATCCATGATGCGGGCGGCAGTTCGAGGGCCGATCCCGTCCAGCAATAGGAGGATTCGGAACCAACTGATCTCGTCGAAGGGGTTCTCCAGAACACGCAGCAGCGCGAGCATGTCCTTGATGTGCGCTGCTTCGACAAACTTCAAACCGCCGAACTTGCGGAAGGGGATGTTTCGCCGGGATAGCTCGACCTCCAGCATGGCGCTGTGATGGCCGGTCCTGAACAGAACGGCCTGGTTCATCAAGGGGATTCCCTGCTCGAGGTGTTCGAGGATGAGCGTGCAAACGACGTCGCACTGCCCTCTTTCGTCCACGCACGTCATCAGGATGGGCTTCTGATCCGATCGCCGGTCGGAGAAGAGGTCTTTCGTGTAGCGTTCCCGGGCCTGCTCCATGACGGCATTGGAGGCTGCCAGGATCGGCTGTATTGACCGGTAGTTCTGCTCCAGCGTAACGGTGCGCGCACCGGGAAACTGCTTCGGGAAATCGAGGATGTTGCGGACGGTGGCGGCGCGGAATGAGTAGATCGATTGGGCGTCATCCCCTACAACACAGATGTTCCTACACCTCCGGTGCATCCCGCGGAGAATCTCCGCCTGGATGGGGTTCGTATCCTGATACTCGTCAACTAGGATATGGTCGAAACGCCCCGAGACGACCTCCCCGACCTTCGGTGTCACACACAGGGCACTCCAGTACAACAGCAGATCATCGTAATCCAGGAGACGGCCATCGCGTTTTCGTCGCGCGTAACCCTCGAATATCTGGCGCATCGGCTCTGCGTCGTCCTGGCACCATGGGAAATGCGTTTCCAGCGTCTCCTCCAACGGCCGATCCGCGCTGACCATGCGCGAGTAGATGCTCAGCAGCGTTGATTTGCGAGCAAACCGGCGCTTGCGCTTGGCGAATCCCAACTCGGTGCGGACGAGGTTCATCAAGTCGGCCGCGTCGGACTGGTCGAGGACCGTGAAACCGTCGGCCAGGTCCAAGGCCCGGCCGTAAACACGAAGTAGACGGTTCGCCACGGCGTGGAACGTTCCGCCCCAAACCTGCCCGGCAGTTTGCCGGCCGGTGACGTGCCCACACCGGTGGATCATCTCGGCCGCCGCACGTCGCGTGAACGTCAAGAGCAGAATGCGTTCCGGCGGTACGCCCTCCTGGATCAGGTGCGCCACGCGGCACGCCAGCGTTCGCGTTTTGCCCGTGCCCGCCCCGGCCACGATCAGCAGCGGGCCGTCTCCGTGGGTCACGGCCTCACATTGCGCAGGATTGAGTTCGTCGAGCCAGTCGGCCACAGTATCCCCACCCGTCACACCGATGGCGGCGGTTCCAATCGACCCGCCGCAGGGCATCGGCGCACATCGCCATCGTACCCGCGCAGTGCGTAGCCGTGTAGCTGAGAATCTAGGCGGGTTACGATTGCTCCGGGTGCGGTCCGGACATGGCCACGCGAGCGTGGACCATGCCACCCGCCGCAGTGGCATATTACGGGCAAGCTACGTTTCATCCTTGCGACCGGGCTCTTGCAGGCTGAGAGCATCGGCGCGGGCTGTGGATCGCACTTTCCGCTTGCCCATGCCACCCACGCGAGTCGAGCCGCGGTGCGCGCTGCTATCTGATAGACAATCCCTTCAGGGTTTTGGTGGTTCGTGTCGACCGGACCCGGTGGGGGCGGGTGCGTACAGTCACACTTCCACATGGGTTCGTTTCGCATATTCATTTTGTCGGGGCCGGTCCATCGAGGTCGGAAGCTTGGTTTGGGGTCTGTGGCGGCGTTGGCGTTGGAGACGACTTTGGGCATTGTGGAAGCTCCTTTGCTGCGATGGGGGGCGCTACATGGCACTGGTGGGCAAGCCACCAGTGGCACCCGGCGTGGCATCGCCCTGCTACTCCTATGCTAATAACTTGACAGGCGCTCGCTCTGGAGGGGTCTGTTGAGCGATCAGAGGCGATTGGTGAGTGGCTGCCGTTTCGACGTTTCGACGTTCTATTTCACCGCCGAGCACGCAGAGATCGCGGAGAGACCTCGGCCCATCATTGGCCATTCGCTATTCTGCATTCCTCCCCGCCCTCTGCGGTTCAGCTTTTCCCCCGTTTCGACTTTTCGACGTTTTGACGTTTGCTGGCTATGATCGTTTAGCAGACAGATCGTTGTTTCTTGTTTTCCGGGAGGCGCATCCATGGCCGATGAGCAGTCAACCCCCGAACCGTCCCAGCCCGAGCCCATGACCCGCGAGCGCGCCATCGAGCTCTTGCGCACCGACGTGAAGGCCTGGAACAAGTGGCGAGAGGACGTGTACGCCTGGAACGAACGGCCATCCGAGCCGAAGGTGGAGCTTCCCGACCTCAGTGATGCCAACCTCAGCTATGCCAAGCTCAGCTATGCCAACCTCAGACGTGCCAACCTCAGGAATGCTGACCTCCGCCACGCCGAGCTCAGCCATGCCAACCTCGACGATGCCAACCTCAGCGATGCCGAACTCGGGAATGCCAACCTCAGCCATGCCAGACTCAACAGTGCCGACCTCAGCACTGCCTACCTCAACGGTGCCAACCTCGGCAATGCATACCTCTTCTGGGCCAACCTCGGCGGTGCCAACCTGGACTCTTCGGATTTCTCTAAAGCCCTGACGTGGGACACCGCGTTCGGAAACCTTGATCTATCGAACGTGCGCGGCCTCGAGTCGATCGAGCACGGCGGCCCGAGCAACGTCGCGACCAGCACGTTGGCCAGGTCGAGAGGACGGATTCCCGCGAAGTTTCTTCGAGGTTGTGGCCTTCAGCCCTGGGAGATCGAAGCAGTCAAGCTGTACGATCCGGCCCTGACACCGGAGCAGATTAACAACCTACAGTACGAGATCTTCGCCCTGCGTACACAACCTTTGTTCCTGGGTGGCATCTTCATTTCATATTCCCACGATGACGCGAAGTTCGCCGACAAGCTCTACGCCAAACTCATGAAGGACGGCGCCAACGTCTGGCTCGATCGGCATGACATGGTGGCTGGGGACCTGGAGAAACAGGTCGACCGTGCGATCCGTCTCCACGACGTCGTGGTGCTCGCGTTGTCCGCGTCTTCCGTCGCCAGCGACTGGGTGGAACACGAACTCGAAAAGGCCCGCAAGAAAGAGAAAGACGAAGGGCGTGACGTGCTGTGCCCGGTGGCGCTGGACGATGCCTGG
>JAUXGE010000200.1 GCA_030622435.1 Planctomycetota bacterium | reverse complement strand
GCGCGACGTAGCCTGCCGCTTCATTGATCGTTCTGGGCAAGTGATGGCCAGCGCCGTCGGACTCATGAAGCTCGACCGTTGCTATGCGAGCCCTACGCTCATCCGGACCATGTTCGAATTGGCGCTCCAGTTCGAGTATCTGATGCGCGCCCCGGAGCGCCTGGCCCAGCAATACGTGGATTTCGCACACGTGACGAAGTACAAGCAGGTTATGGCTCTCACAGAGAACCCCAGCGGGCTTGTTAGTCGACGCATTGCCGAGTCGCCTCTGCGGGCGGATGGGGAGCCGAGGCTCAAAGAAGCGTACGATCGGGTACGCCCCCAGTTCCTTAAGGGAGCAAAGCAGAAGGATGTCTGGGACAAGTGGTATTGCATGTCAACACATGATTTGGCGAAGGACGTTGGGTGGCTAGGTGAGTATCGGGTTGTCTTCCGTTCCTGCAGCGCGTGGGCTCACGGTGACCCGTCTTCAACGCAGGAGATCAGCTCTCACGTGTTCACTCACCGGGAGACAGCTTTCTGGCTGTGCTGTACCTTCCATGCTCGGATGCTCCTGGCAGTGGCCGACCGCGCTAAGATTGTGTTGATGTCGGAACAGTACGAGGGCCTCAAGGCCTTCACAGCGCAGCTCGGTTGACGGTCCCCAACCCGGCGGGCACACGTCACCGGTGCCAGCTGCCGGAGATCCATGCACGGGCTCGGACCAGTGCAGCTCTGGCATGCCTGGGCCGTCTTGATGTTGGCTGTGACGCTCGTCGTTCGAGTGCACCGAGGCTTCTGCGGGGTTCGCCCCGCCGGCGTTCGCCGCCGGCCCAGCTCCGGCGGCCCGGCCGGGCTCGATTCCAGCACTGCCGAGGGGGTCGGGTTCTTGACAGCCGTAAGAAAATCAACAACAATCCTTCCTTTTCGAGGCGGCGGGCCGGTAGGGTCCGCCGTGGCGATCGGGTGCGAGCGGGTCGGATGACCCGAAGACGGCCTCGGGCTGGACCGGGGCGAACTGTCCTCACACCCAGCTTCGTCAGCGCGCCTGGTGAGCCGCAAGCGTTGTTCTCGCGCGGTATTTACCGGCATGCATGGGCGCGGAGTGTCACGCCCGTATCCGCCGTGGATCCGGCCGGGGCGAAAAGGACGCACACCCCGGTGATCAGCATGGCGGGATCTCTTGGAGGTCGCAGAGTATGGCCAGAGTGTTGCAGCAGGGCATCGGCTCCCTGAAGGTTTTGTTCCTCTTCGTCGGTTTGTGGCTGGCGTCGACGGTGGTTCTCGTGATGTTGTACACCGGTCTGGAGGATCTGCGGAGCGAGAACAAACGGCTCACCGATGCCAACGCGCGGCTTATCAGTCCGAGCGAGAACAGGTCCATTCCGCTCGTGCAGCAAGCCAGTCCCGGCGGTGACACGGTGGTCGGATTGCTCGAGCGTGCCCGGGGTGAGACGGCCGCGCTGGCGACGGGCGATGCTGCGCATGACGTGGCCACTGTCCGTACCACGCTGGAAGGTTTCCTTCAGGGCGTCCAGAGCGATCGAATCGTTCCGAATCCCGAGGACTACGCGAGCGTTTCGTATCACGATGGGATTACGATGCTGTACGATGCGTTCAGTGCCGAGCAGGGGCGTAGGGTGGATTTGGAGCAGCGTGTAGGCGAGTTGCAGACCGGTCTGGACCGGGCTGTCGAGGCCAGTGCGCAACAGCAGGAGGAGTTCGAGCGGCGCGCCCGGGAACTTGGCGAGCAGTTGGCCGAGGTGGAGGCGGACCGAGAGCGCTACCGTAACGAGCGTGATGGTCAGGTAGCCGCGATGGAGCGAGAGTATGACGATCGCCGCCAGCAAAGTGACGCCGACCTGACGCATGAACGTCAGCGCAGCGCCGGTTTCGAAGAGCAGCTCGGACAAGCCCAGAACCGTTTCACCCAGTTGCAGGAGAAGCTCGGTTCGCTGATGGCGGGACCGCAGGAGCTGTCAACCGCGCGTCAGCCTGATGGGCAGATCATCACGGCGATTCCCGGAGACGAGGTTGTGTACATCAATCTCGGGCGTAAGGATAGGCTGGTTTTGGGTCTGCGTTTCGCGGTGTATTCTGCGGAGTCTGGAATTCCCACCGATGGTCACGCGAAGGCTCAGATCGAAGTGGTTTCGATCGACGACAAGTCCGCTGAGTGCAAGATCGCCGATGTTGCATCACATGAGGTCATTCTCAGAGGTGACTTGATTGCCAACCCGATCTACGACCGCAACCGTGCGGTAAGTTTCGTTGTCGTCGGTGAATTCGATCTGGACCATGACGGCCGACCCGACTCGGATGGGGCGCTGGCTGTCGAGTCGATGGTTGTGGATTGGGGTGGCACGTTGTCGACTGAGATGAGCGGGTTGACCGATTTCGTCGTGGTCGGCGCATCTCCTCGTCTGCCCCGCCGCGCGGCGGGGAGTGAATCGGCTGCGCAATCCCAGCGGTCAGTGCGGATGCAGCAGGCTCACGATCGGTACACTCGGATCGTGGAATCGGCCGGTGCCTTGTCGGTCCCGATGCTTACTCAGGAAGTTTTTCTGAACTTCTTGGGTTATTCAGGGCGCTATGCCCGCCGTTGAGCGGTGTCTTGGCGAATCCTGATCAACTCACAAACCCTTGCAAAGCATAGAGTTCCGACTTGACCGTCCGAGAAAAGTGTTGTATAATAAACTCGCAGGGAGTTCTACCGCTTTACTACCTCGACCGTTTTTTTAGGGTGCGTGTTGCATTCACCGGGGCGATCGGAGCGCCACCTGTTCGATAGGGTGTGGTCGGATCTTCCCTTAATGGTAGGTTCTACATCCTTCATTGCGCGATTTCGACCAGATAAAAAGGAAGATCCTTGACGGGATCGACCTGCTTTCGATTGTCTCGGAGCACGTTGCGCTCAAGCGCAGTGGAAGCCGGTGGGTGGGTCTGTGCCCGTTCCATGCAGAGAAGACGCCATCGTTCACGGTCCGACCGGAGCACGGGGTGTTCAAGTGCTTCGGTTGTGGGAAGGGTGGCGACGTTTTTTCGTTTGTGGAGTTTCGTGAGAACGTCTCGTTCATCGAGGCGATGCGAATCCTGGCCGATCGTGCGGGGGTGGAAATCGAAGATGTGCACGACCGGAAGTCGAGCGGCCCGGGGCGCGCGGAACTCGCACGTGTCAACGCCTGGGTACAGCGGTTCTTTCGGGAGCAGTTGCTCGATGCTTCGGTGGGGCGTTTTGCCCGGGAATATGTACAGGGCCGGGGCATATCCGACCCGATGGCTGAGCGGTTCGGTCTGGGACTTGCGACGGATAACACGGCTGTTTTGCGAGAAGCGGCGGCGCGGGCGGGGGTTGACTTGCCGTTGCTTCTCGCTGCTGATTTTCTGCGCGAGAGCGAAGACGGGCGGCTTTACGGGACTTTCCGTAACCGCCTGATGTTTCCGATCCGTGACGTAACGAATCGGATCATCGGATTCGGTGGCCGGACTTTGGTCGAGGACCGGGCAAAGTACATCAACACTCGACAAAACGCGCTGTTTGACAAAGGGCGCAACCTCTACGGCGCGGATCTTGCACGGGACACCATCGTGCAGCGTGGTCGGGCGGTGGTCGTCGAAGGCTACACGGACTGTCTTGCCGCTCACCAAGCCGGATTCCAGGAAGTCGTCGCGACGCTTGGCACCGCGTTGACAGATTCGCAGGTGGACTTGCTCCGGCGATATACGGAAGTCGTCATTCTCCTGTTTGACTCGGATGAGGCTGGTGCTGTAGCGGCCGACCGTGCTATACGTGTCGCACTGCCACGATGTGTTACGGTTCGCTTGGCGCGGTTGCCTGAGGGGAAAGATCCGGGTGAATACTTCTCTACCGGGGAACGCTCCCGCGAGTTTTCGGACCTGTTGAACGGGGCGTCAGACGCGCTAGAATTCAAGTGGCTTCAGACTCTCCGGCGTTTCCGAGGAGACGCTTCCGACGGGGCTCGTCGCGAGGCCGTAGAGGATTTCCTGGGGGTTGTCGCAGAGATCTACGGCACTAGTGCCGTAGACGTCATTCAACGGGGTCTGCTGGTCAACCAGGTGGCGCATCTGTTGCGGATGAACCGCGCGGAGGTGGATCGCCTGCTGGTCCAGCGTCAGAAAAGAAGGCCTGCTTCAAGGGGGTTTCCAGCGAAAAACGAAGACGAAGGGCGGCACCGCTCGCCACCCGCCGACGAAGAGCAGTCGGCCTGGGTGCGCGTCCTGGAGGTGGTGCTTGGAGACCCGGAAGCGACTGCGGTTCCGGCGCCCTTTCCGGACGTAGCGGAAATATCGGATTCTCGGGACCGCCGCATTGCCGAGATCGTCGCCGGATTGGCCAACGGGAGTGGGTCGTTCGTACTGGCGGATGTTCTGTCGCGTTGTCAGGATCCGGGCGATGCGGAACGAGTGGAGGAGCTGGCTCGGAGAGGAGCAGCACGGGGGAATTACGAAGGTACGCTTCGTCTGGCACTTGAACGGATTCGGTGTGCACGGCGCAACGCCGCGACGAGACACGGCACGGTGCCGCTTGTCAGCGCGGAGGGGGAAGAGAAAACCGTTGAGGATTCGAGAAACAGTCTCGTAGCGTTTGCGGAGGGTGTTCGGGAACACCGTCATTTCGTGCCGCGCGGTCGACAACGGACGCGGCGCGTAGGGGGTGTTCCGCCGGACTCCACCGACGACGCGCAAGCAGTGGAAAAGCAATGAGTGAAGTGATTGAACATCTTGTGGATCCGATTCAGTCCGCGGTGGACGAGCTTCTCGTTTTGGGCAAGAAGCGCGGGTACGTCACGTGGGAGGAGATGAACGAAATTCTCCCTGACGACGCGATTGATCCTGCCCAGCTCGAGGTCGTCATGATGCGTCTCGAGGAGTCCAATGTCGAGACGCTCGATGAGGCCGATGCTGCTCGCTATGAGCGCCAGCGCCGATCAGGTGGGCAGCGTCGCGGCTTGGTCAAAGGCACGAACGCGTACGGTGACGCCGGCGACGAATTCGAGAAGAGTGCCAGCAAGCCCATTGGCCAGTTGGTGGCGGAGGTCGGGGTGAAGCGGATCGACGACCCTGTCAGGATGTATCTCACGCAGATGGGTGAGATTCCTCTTCTGACTCGGGTCGAGGAGATCCGGCTCGCCAAGAAGATCGAACTGACGCGTATGGCTTTTCGGCAGAAGGTCCTTGAAAGCGACTACTGTGCGGGCCTGGCGGTCGATATTCTGCAGCAGGTTCACGAACACGCGCTTCCGTTCGACCGCACGATGAAGATCTCGACGTCGGAACACGGCGCCAAGGCCAGGATCAGCGACCGCATTCTAGTCAACCTGGAGACGGTGCGGGCCTTGATGAAGCGCAACGTCGAGGATTGGGAGGGGGTGCAAGGATCTCGGGTTGCAGCCGGCATCCGGCGCGAACTCTCGAGGCGGACGCGCGAGCGTCGTCGGAAGATGTCGAAGCTGCTGGAGGAATTGTCACTTCGAACCAGCCGCATTCAACCTCTGATGAAGAGGCTCCGGGGTCTGCATTTCAAGATGAAGGAACTCGAGCGTCGTCTCGCCACTCAGAAGAAGCGGCGGACCATGGCGGAAGAGGACGTCGCAACGATGAAGGAGGAGTTGGAGGGTATCCAATCTCTCTGTCTCGAGAAGTCCGGCGCACTCGGTGAACGGCTCATTTCGATCGAGCGCGTCTTCGGCGAGTATGAGGACGCCAAACGGAAGCTCTCGGGAGGAAACCTCCGGCTGGTTGTGAGCATTGCGAAGAAATACCGTAATCGCGGGCTCAGCTTCCTGGACATCATCCAGGAGGGCAACACCGGGTTGATGCGGGCCGTGGACAAGTACGAGTACAAGCGCGGCTACAAGTTCAGCACGTATGCTACCTGGTGGATTCGTCAGGCGATAACGCGGGCCATCGCGGACCATGCGCGCACAATCCGCATTCCGGTTCACATGATCGAAACGATGAGCCGCCTGCGCAACATCAGCAAGGAACTTCTCCAGGATCTCGGTCGAGAGCCCACGATCGAGGAAATCGCCCGGCGTGCGAAGATGCCGGTTAGCGAGGCGAGGCGCGTTCTGAAGATTTCACGCCATCCCATCTCGCTGGATCGACCGGTTGGAGAGAGCGAGGATTCCTACTTCGGCGATTTCATTGAAGACGACACGGCGGATTCACCCGTGAACACGGCCGGGGGCGGCATGCTCAAGGACCGTGTCGAGGAAGTGCTCAAGACGCTGACGTACCGCGAGCGCGAGATCATCAAGCTTCGATACGGCATCGGCGACGGTTACACGTACACTCTCGAGGAGGTCGGCAAGATCTTCAAGGTCACACGGGAGCGCGTGCGCCAGGTCGAGGCCAAGGCGATCCGCAAGCTCCAGCATCCGGTCCGGGCGCGAAAGCTCGAGGGCTTCCTGGACAACCTGACCCCGGCAGCGTCCTGATGTCCCCGTTCGGCGTCGGGTCAGGGAAATGAATCGGGTAATCCGGTGCAATTGGCTTCCGGGCCGGTCTCCGCCGCGCCGGCGGGCGTCTGCCGGTGCCTCGTATTGCGTGCGGGGTGGCAATGTGTTTGCCGGCGCAAGGACACGGCCGACGGTTGGCCGCGGACCGCTTCGCTGGTTACCTGGTTTAGTTCGGATCGAGAACCGGAGCGCTTCCACTCGCTGCGGCTCAGGCCAGAAGAGCCTGAATGTCTTCAGTGGCTATCTTGTTCGCCGGCTTCCCCACCTTGCGACTCATCCAACTCATGACTGTAGGTGTGTAGGGAGGGCTGCCGGTCTTGATTTTCTCGAGCATCCGCTCGTCACGTCGTGACCGCTCTTTGCCCTTCACGATTTTATTGCGCGCCGTCGTCGCAGCAGCGTCCTCTCGTCTTCTGCGTCTCAGCGCGCTTCGATGCAATCCCATGGTGAAACCTCCGCTGCGAAATAAACACGAAACGGCCATTGTGGAGATTCCAGCCTGCAAGGTCAAGAATCTCGGCAGTAGATTCTGTCGAAATAACATGGCGCCTGCGGTGCCTCGCGGCGGCTGAAGTGACCTAAACTATTGTAAAGAGTGACCTTATGGCTTATTGGGGTGAGTTTCAGGCTTGGCTTTCCGCCGTGTTGCGATGTGGGTTTCTGAATTGACGATCGCGGAAAGAAGCTCGCCGCCCGTCACGGGTGCGTGCGGGAGTCCGCCCGTGAGGATGCCCTCGTAGACGCAAGTGCCCAACGCTGCCCGACGGTCGCCAAGCCCCGTCTTGGCCGCCAGCCACTCGCCGAGGCTTTGTGGAAGATCGCAAACCGTGCATAACATGTGGGCAAGTGTACCCTTGTCGAGGATGCGGCCCGGGGTCAGCCGCCAGGTGGACTTGATCGCATTGCGATCCCGCAGTTCCTCGTAACGCCTTTCGTAGGTCGGCCATCGCTCCGGATTCTCGTCGAGTAGCAGGACCGCCCGAATGCCCTCGTCTACGGTAATCACCGGCTGGGTTGCAAGGTAGTGGAGGAACACGTGGTCGCTTAGCGTGGCGGGATCCGGTTCGGGCTGGAATGTCCGCTGTGGCAGCGAGCACCCCTGTAGTAGGAGTACGATTGAAAGGATCGCGTTGGCGGTCCACGGGAAGGCGGTGAGATAGCGGTGCTTCGGATCTCGTCGGAGCGATAAGCGGCGGTGTGCGGATGATCTTCTCACGCTAGAAGCTCCAAGTCATTCCTACTAGGAGGAAGGTCCGCATGGTGCGATCGTCGAAAGCGCGGCCGGGGAAGAACGCACCGAGCCTTGCCGTCCACGCGAGATCGCTTGTCACTCGCCAGTTGGCGTAGTAATCCATCTCCCACCCGAGGTAGCCGGCGGGACGAAAGGCCGTCGGATCGGAGACCGCAGCCGACCGATGATGCTTGTAGTACAGGTACCAGTCGGTTCCCAGTTCGAGGCGTTTGAACCGGGTGTGATCCGGGAGGGGATAGTACGATGCGCCCGCGCGCCACATGTGCAGGTTGCCGTAGCGGGGTGCGAAGGACAAGCCGGTGTCATGATAGCCGAAGCCGATAAAGGCCGTATCCCGTGAGTCGTCCAGGTTGCTTCCGATGGTGTTTGTCGGGCTGACCGGGCGATCGGGATCCCCGCTGCCGAAGAGGTACTCGATCGACATTCTCGCCCTGTGCTCGCCGGCAAAGAGATATTCGATTTCGGTCTGAATCGCCCACGCCTCGATATCCTTGTCGTCAATGGGCTGCTGATGTCCGAAGCCGTGCCCACCTTCATAGACACATTCCGTACTGTAGCGCAGCCGCTCCACTAGCTCGCCTGTCGAGCCGAGCCCGATGTACCACGAGTCGTAGTCGAACTTCTGGAACAGGGGGAAGACCGTCTCGTGGTTACGGTCATGCTGCCGTAGCGCGTAGAGAAACGGCTCGTGGCGTTCGAAGCCGCGGTATGTTAGCTGGGCACCGTAGAAGTCCCGGCGTGTCCGGTCCGCAGGGCGAGACAGGCCGAAATCCTCGCTGCTTCCCACTGTCTTGCCGGCCAGGGCTGTAAGATCGAAGAAGCCATAGGTGCCTCGCAGCGACACGTGGTCCAGCGGCGTGGCGAGAGCCAGGCCCGTTCCGAACTGGACGAGATCCCTCCCGGCCTTGATCACGATGTTGTAGTCGATTCCCCGATCCGCGTAGGCGCGCAACGCACGTGCCAGGTCGACCCGGTAGTATGCGCGTTCGAGGTTGGGGCCTTCCACGTCGTTGTCGTTGCCGCCGTAGGAGTCGCCGCTGTTGAAATCGAGCAGGCTC
>JAUXGE010000302.1 GCA_030622435.1 Planctomycetota bacterium | reverse complement strand
GACCGGCATGGTCCGTGCGACTCTAGCCTACGTCGCACTGGGTCAGGAGCGATACGCGGACGCGGTAGAGCACGTCGAAAACCTCTGTTCGGCGCTGGGTGAGCCCGGCGCTGACGCACGTCAGAGGCTCCTCAACGCCTTGGAGCGTTTCGACCGGTTGCGGCCCGATGTGCCCTGGACCTTCTGCCTTACAACACGGCTGTTGATCGCAAATGATCGACTCGACGCCGCCAGAGTCTTTCTCGACCTCAGTGTTCAGCATTGCCGGGACGCAGCCTGTCGCGAGCACACCCAACACCTGCGATCGCTGTCGGACGAGGCGGTTCGAACACCCGGCGCCGCGGACTTGCCGTAGGCGGCGCCTGACTCATCGCCCGCAGCGCACAGGAAAACCCACGGATGATGACATCCGTGGGTCAGGTTTCGGGACGATCCGCAACGGGCTCGCTGCCGCGTGCCCGTCCAATACGGATCGTCGATCGGTCTTCCCCCCCCGAAGAAAACCCGGTACGTTTCTGCCGACCTACTTGGACGAGTTGTCGTCGAGCATCTTGCGAAGTTGCTCGTTCTCACGACGAGTGGCCTCGAGGTCGAACAACATATACTTGATGCTCAAACGTACGAAGTCGATGCTCTCTTGCAGGCTGCTGACGGTTTCCTTGAGCTGCTGGTGTCGTTCTCGCGTCTGCTCCGCGAGCAACTCGAGCTTATCTCGCTCCCCGGCTGGCAGCGTGCCAATCTCTGCGATCAGCTCGGCCAGTTTCCGCTGAAACGTCTCTTCGTTCATGGGCTTCTTCCCCTAAGTTAAAGGCCTGCCTCCGTCCTCGTTCCGGTCATGCTCAAATGCCGGCTGGGCACCCACACGCGCGGGCCGAGCATTCCGCTCCACCCTGCCGTAATGGCACCCGGCATACCGTGGCCGCGGAGCCGGATTCCTTACGGGCGCAGTGCGTTAACCTCCTGTATTACAAATGCTTACAGGTTGACGATGCCAGGCGTGCGCGAGCGGACTCGTTGACGGTTGGATGGACGTGTTGACGAAACACAACGCAACTGATTCACGCCGACATCAAACCGCAGCTATGGTCCGAGAGGGGGGTTGGGGAAGGATGAAGGATGAAGGATGAACAGGAGAAGTCTCACAGTCCTTCATCCTTGCTGTATGGATGGTATGTCGAGTGCGACATTACCGGCCACTCGAGCGAAAGCCGTCATTCGCGCCGGGTAAGCCGAAGTGACACAATCCCGGCGCCAAGTCCGAAAAGGGTCAAGAGACCGATCGCGCCGCACAAACGGGGCCACTGGGCATTGACGGAGGGATCATCCAGGGCGCAGCCGTCCGGCCCGACAGCCTGCCCCTCGGGCGTGTCAGGACAGGCGTCGGCCGTGTTATCCACACCGTCGCCGTCCAGGTCCCGCTCCCCCTCCGCGCAGCCTCCATCATCTACCGATGCCGACTCCGGACTCTCCGGGCAGTCATCGTCGTCGTCCACGAAGCCGTCCCCATCGCTGTCCAGCAACCTCAGGGTCGGGATGAGTTGTTGCTCGGCCAGGTGCATCAGGGCGGGCAGGTTCTCCTCGCAGGTGGGGAGAATCTCCTCCGGGGGAAGTTCGAAGCGGGGCTCACCGGCCGGTCTCAGCTCGGTCAGAATGGCTGTCGCGTTTTGTTCGTCATGGGCCCAGTCTATGAAAGTACCGGCGGCAGCATAGAGCGTGTGCGACGACTGACCCCACTCGTAGTCGTTCACCGGATCCGTGTGTGCGGCGTTGATCCTCTCCGTCATCGCCTCCGCAAGCTCCATGTACATCGCCTCATCAGCCACGGGGTCGGTCGTGTGACCGTATGGGTACAGCACGAGCTGTGCGAAGCTGTGGTAGGTGATCGCCGCCTCGAAGGTCGGACCGAACACACCCGCCATCAGATCGCTGACGGCCTGCGTCTCGGGTTCGGAGAAGGCGTACGGGCCGCGGTAGGTTTGCGACGTCGGGTCCCCACTGCTGAAGTCGTCGTCGCCGAAACCGACGGTGTAGTTGCGGTTCAGATCGACGCCCATAGTGCCATCGCCATTGTCGCGGCGGTTCTTCCGCCACAGACGATCCTCATCCCAACTGAAGGCGTAGCCGTCGGGATTGAGTACCGGCACGATCCAGGTTTCGGTGTAGTTGACGAGCCTCGTGACGTCGCCGTCCAACAGGTATTGATCCACGAGGTACTTCGCATAATAAAGCGGCACCTCGACACTGATCCACTCGCGGGCGTGATGACAACCCAACACCAGCAGGCTCGGTCTGTCGGAATCTACCGCATCGATCCCGGCCGTGATCCGCAACGCGTAGATCGCCCGACCCTCGACCGACTCTCCGATCACCTCGAGCGTCGCCATGTCGGGGTGCTCGGCGGCCAGGTTCTCCATTAGCGCCACGGCCGCATCGAGATCGTGGTAGTCGGTGAAGTCGTCCGGGTCGCGTGCCTTCGCAGCAGTCGGACGCTTGCGGATCGCTGCATAGACGTTCTCATGGACCAGCACGACATCCACGCCGCGCTGCGCCAGTTCATCTATTATGGAATCGTTAACGCGGACGTACAGCCTGTCGTCCCAGGCGCCGAAGACGTCGGCCCCCATCCCCCAGAGTCGGTTTGGCGTGATGACTTCCTGTGAGACGGAGATGAGTTTGCACAAGCCCGAGGAGGATGGGCAATCACCTTCCGACGCACGAGCAGACGGAAGGACCGTGAGAAACAGTGTCAGCACGAGGGACCCTGGCTCAATGCGGCAGGGTCGGCGTTTTGTCCGGGGAATGCCCACTACTCGTCGAGGCGTCGGATGTTCGCTCCGACGGCCGACAGCTTTTCTTCGATACGTTCGTAACCCCGATCAATGTGGTACGCGCGGTGGACGCGCGTCGTACCCTTTCCTACCAGCCCCGCAAGAATCAGCGCGGCACTCGCGCGCAGGTCCGAGGCCATCACCTGGGCTCCGATGAGACGCTTGACTCCCTCGATGATGACCGTCGGCCCCTCCTTGCGCAGCCGAGCGCCCATGCGGTTGAGCTCGCCGACGTGAAGGAACCGGTCGGGGAAAACCTTCTCTGTGATCACGCTGTTGCCGTCGGCCAGACAGAGCAGAGTCATGAGCTGCGCTTGCAGGTCCGTGGGGAATCCGGGATATGGTTGTGTGGTCGCCTCGATCGGCTCCAATCGCCTCGAGGAGGATACGGCGATCCCCTTTTCATCCCGCTCGACAATGACGCCTACGCGGCGCAGTCTATCCACGACGGCCTGCAGGTGGTCGATGCGCGCGCCGGTCAACTCCACATCACCGTTGGTGATGGCCGCGGCTATCATGTGGGTTCCGGCCTCGATGCGGTCGGGGATGACGTGGTGCTCCTTACCCTCGAGGCGTTCTACGCCGTCGATGGTGATTTGAGGTGTCCCATGCCCGGTTATCCTCGCGCCGCACTTGTTGAGGAACTCGCCCAGGTCGGTGATTTCGGGTTCGCACGCGGCCGATCCGATCACCGTGCGCCCGGTGGCCAGAGTTGCGGCCATCAACACGTTCGCCGTGGCAGTCACAGACGAGCCGAAGGCACCGCCGAGGAAAATATCCGTGCCTGTCAGCTTCTTGGCTCGCAGCAGCACGTCCCCGTTGGCCAGCTCGAAGTCGGCCCCGAGCGTCTCGAGCCCGTGGATGTGCAGGTCTATCGGTCTCGACCCGATCGCGCATCCGCCGGGCATCGACACCTGCGCACGCTTGCGCTTCGCCAGCAGCGGCCCCATCACGCACACGCTCGCGCGCATCTTGCTGACCAGCTCGTACTCGGCGTGCACGTTCATCTCGTCCTCGACACGCAGGTGCAATGCGCCCTCCTCGTCACGATGCGCCTTTACGCCCAACCGTGACAGCAGGATTTGCAGCTGACGAACATCGGCCAGATCGGGCACGTTGTGTAGAATCGTCTCCCCGTCCATGAGGATCGATGCGGCCATGATCGGTAGTGCCGAGTTCTTGGCACCACTGATCGGGATCGCGCCCTTGAGCCGGTTGCCTCCGACGATCTCGAAGAAATGCACGATGTTTCCTTTCCTCTGCGAACCTAAGGAACTATGCTTTCGGCGCCAACGAGAAGACCAGGAGCCTCTCCTGCCCGACGACCCGATCCGCCCGCGTCTCTTTGTGTGCGAAGCGACCTGTGGCTTCGACGACCTCGACTGCGGCGGCCGCCTGACAGTCCGCCACCTCGACCATCGCCACACCGCCGGGAGCCAGCAGCCTCGGCGCGTCCGCCGCAATGCTCCGGTAGAACGACAGACCGTCCTCCCCGTCGGTCAGCGCGATCCGGGGCTCGAAGTCGCGCACCGTCGAGTCCAGCCCGTCCATCGTGTCCGGATTGATATACGGTGGGTTCGACAACAGCATGTCAAACCCACCCTCCGGCACAACGCCATCCGGCAGGGCGAGCCGGTCCGCTTCCACCAGCAGGAGCCGATCCGCCACGCCGTGCCGATCCACGTTAAACCGCGCCACATCGAGAGCCGCCGGCGACACATCCGTCGCCACGGCCGTCGCACCGGCAAGCTGGGTCAGAACGGACACGGCTATGCAACCGCTACCAGTCCCGAGATCAAGAAGCTTCGGTTCAGTCAAACCCGTCTTCGCACAATGATCCAGGGCACACTCGACCAGAAGCTCGGTCTCGGGCCGCGGGACCAGCACGTCCGGCGTTACGCGAAACGCCAGAGAGAAGAACTCCTTCTCCTCGACGAGATACGCGATCGGTTCCCTCGCCGCAGCCCGGCGCACCCATTCTCGAAACCGATCCAACTGCTCCCCGTCGAGGGGGCGATCGAACCGGGCGTAGAGGTCGATGCGCCGGCAATTGGCCGCGTGAGCGAGCAGCACCTCGCCGGCCAGACGCGCCTCATCGACGCCGTGGGAGGCCAGGAACTCACTGGTCCAGTTCAGGAGCCGACCGATTGTCCATTCGGCACCGTTCGCTTCGCAAGGGGCAGCCATCAGGTGTGACTATACACAGACACGTGAAGGTCGGAAAGAAGAGCCCGGGTAGTCCACCATACAGGGTGTGCGTCCCAAAAATGCGTGGCGAATCCGACGAGGGTGGCATGGGCAAGGGCCGCCTCCATGGGCGTTTCCGGGTGCCAAAGAACGTCTGGGGGCGGTCCTTGCCCGTGCCCGGGGCGTCCGGCTGCCGCAGTGGCGCAGCACGGGCAAGCTCCGCTCCAGGCTTGCGAACAGGCTCCTGCAATCCGAGAATGCGTCGGCACGGAGCGTGAACTGCACCTTCCGCTTGTCCATGCCACCCCAAATGGGACACAGCCCTAGACACGCGAAGCCGCCTGGGCCATCAAATCTCGGCTGTGTGCAAAGAAGGGAGTAGCCGACACCAACTGCCGCAGGATCCGCGCGCCAGTACGACGTTCGCCGGCTCAGTAGATCATGTACGCCCACGCTTGGGGGATCTCCTCGGGCCTGCCCTTGCGAATCGCCCGGCACATTGCAGCTCTGGGGTCGGCCGATTCCTCCCAGTCTTGCCGATCGCGCGCGTGCCGTCCGGCGATGCGTTCCAACGTGAATTCCAGATGTTCCGCCCGGCGGGCGCGCTGGTCCTGGAACATCTCGGTGAGCCGCCGGATGGACACCGGACGGGCCGCTAACTCTGGGGCATGCCCGTTTGGCCTTTGATCTACACACCGGTTTTTTTCTGCCAACCGTGCTGCCGGACAAAATGCATGCGGCCGGGCGCTTGCTCGGTCTATCCGATGATGCGGCCATCGAAGCATCCG
>JAUXGE010000271.1 GCA_030622435.1 Planctomycetota bacterium | reverse complement strand
GGACTGGTTACCCGCAGGGTCCCAACGAAAGGTTTCCGTATGTCTCACAACATGACATCCTCCTTCCCCAGGCTTTTCCTGGCGCAAACGAAACGAACCCATCTGAAAGTGTGACTGCAAGCGCCCGCCCCCATCGCGAAGGGTGCCCGCCCCCCTTCCCTTTGGACGCTTCGACGTTTCGACGTTTCGCCTGATCGCTCAACCACTCGCTCCCCGCCGATCACCCCGCGCGTTATTCATATAGGAGTGTAATAGACTTGGCTCATCGCAACCGCCATCCCCTCATGCTCCTCAGCGATCTCCGCGTGCTCCGCGGTGAATAATGCGGCCTATTGCGCACGACGGCCGGCGGGGACGCCGGCCGCTACAGAGAGACACGAATTGTTCGCAGGTGCCGCACATGATGGCCACACCCTTAGATCATTGCGATTCCGGACGATCCCTTGCGACTTGCGAGAACCGGAGGTAGAAACCACCGTACAACCCTGCGGGGACGGTGACGAAGGCGTCGGGCCGGGTGGGATATACTCACGAGCAAGATCGAAGCTTGTTGAAGCATCATGCAGTTTGATAATCAGCACGAGGATGAATCGCGCGACGACAAGTCGCCGGTGGATGATCTGCCGCCGATCGAGGACGCGAGTACTCCTGAGGAACCCTCGAACGGCGTCGTTCCGGAGGACGATCCCCAGTCCCTCGGTGCAGCGGCAAGGGCACCGGCCGGCAGCGATGAATGCCCTGACGAGGAGGATGCAGGTGCTTCGGATCGCCCCGGGAACATTCCGGAAGTCGCCTTACCGGATGTGGACGACACGTCCGATGCTGGCACAGTGCGTGCAGAACCCGGTGATCATCCGGGATCGGATGAGCCGAACGAGAATACAGATTGGGGAAGCGAACTGTCCGCACACCGTATCGTCGTCGAGCTCAAGCGAATCGAGGCACAGGTCCTGGAGATGCTCGAGGGGCGCGACTCGAAACGCAAACGCAAGCTTAGCGGGACCCGGCGGTGGAACAATCTCGAAGAGGACCTCATAGCCTGGCATCATACGGCTCGGTTCGACAAGCAGACACTGGCACGCCTGCGAGAACTGATCACGAAACGACATTATCTTTTCGGACGACTCCGCTTTCTTGCCGGCACGCGCCCAACCTGGAACTCATGAGTCGCATCACTTTGCTGTTTCGTTTGCGGTCGAGCCCGGATTGTCGAAAGGCGTTTCATGAAAACGAACATTGAACGAAAAGGGAGAATAGCGCGAGGTATCACCGGGTTGCTCTGTATTCTGTTCGGTCTGGGAATCTGGCTGGTCGGCTGGCCCGAATCAATCCCGTATCGTTGGGTCGTGAGCGTCATCGCCGTTGCAGCCGGAGCCTTCCAGCTATACGAAGCAAAGAGGGGCTGGTGCTTGACGCGGGCATGTGGGCTCAAGACGCCGATGTAGCCCGGTCCATGACCGGTGCCTGTTCCATCCCCTCACACACGGTGTTACCATGCCCTAGTGGGAGATTCGGCGACCCGGGTGGCCCGGAGAAGCCCCCGAGCACGAAACCGGAAAGCGACGCATCATGGCTAATGCCAAGATAATTGCCGTGGGACTCGGCGAGCTCGAGGTGATCGCGGATATGTACAGCCAGATCTACAGTCCGCCCCAGCATGAAGAGTTCTTCCGCCGTCGGTTCGAAGGCCGCGAGGGGCAATGCCTGCTCATCGCCATGCTCGACGATCGTCCCGTCGGCTTCGCCTTTGGCTATGAACTCAAACCCACGACATTCTACTGCTGGCTCTGCGGTGTCATTCCTGATGCCCAGCGTATGGGTGTCGCCACGCAATTGATGCAGGCCCTAGAGGCGTTCGCGGCGGATCACGACTTCACTGCCATGCGATTCGAGTGCCAGAACCAACACCGTGCGATGCTGCATCTTGCCATCACGGAAGGCTACGATCTCATCGGCATCCGTTGGGATCCTTCCAGCGCAGCCAACATGGCAATCTTCGAGAAGGAAATGAGCATCACGTAGTGCTCCGTCAAGGCTGAAAAACCGGGAAACCGCCCCAGCTCATCATCCTTCATCCTTCTAAAGGTACGGTGAGACGATCTTGGCCAGCCCGTCGCGAAGGCGGACCGCGGTCGATCGCGAATCGACCTCCTCGAGCGTCACCCGTTGCGATTGTGCGATGCGGCCCTCCAGCCACGAGGAGAGCTCGCGGGCCAGCGTTGCGTCATAGGCCTCGACGTTGAACTCGAAATGGAGCCGGAAACTCCTCCGGTCGAGGTTCGCTGAACCGAGCAGCACCCATCGCTCATCGACGATCATGAGCTTCGTGTGTACGAACGGCGGCGGTTGCCGATAAACGCGAATCCCATGCTGAAGTAACTGCCACAGGTAAGCATCCGCTGTCCATCGCATGTAGGGCAAGTCAACCTTCGACGGCAATACAAGCGTCACCTCGACACCGCGCAACGCCCTCACAGCCATCGCCGATATCAGAGGCCAGGTCGGCACGAAGTAGGGCGTGACGATCCGAACACTGTGTTGGGCCGCGGCAAACGCCGCCTGAAGGATCCAGTGGATCTTCTCGAAATCTTCATCCGGCCCGCTGGATATGCCGCGACAGACCGCCGTCCCACCGATCTCGAGCTCCGGGAAATACGCCTCGCCCTCCAGAACTACGCCGGTTGCAAGAGCCCAGTCCTCGACGAAAGCGTGCTGCATCTCCGCGACGACCGGACCGGTGAGCTCGAAATGGAGATCCTCCACGCGCCCGGATACCGGTCGTTGCACCTGATACCGCTGGGAAATGTTCATGCCGCCGGTGAAACCGCGGCGCCCGTCAACCACGAGGATCTTCCGGTGGTTGCGAAGGTTGATCCTCAGGCGACCAAACGGAAACCGCAGCGGGAAGAACACGGCCACCTCGACTCCGGTTTTCATCAACAGACGTCCCATTCGGGAAAACGACTTCAACGCACCCACGCCGTCCACGAGGACATGAACCCTGACGCCGCGCTGGGCGGCCTCACCCAACGCACGCGCGAATTCCCGCCCCACGTCATCCCAGTCGAAAATGTAGCTCGCCAGGGTGACCGATTGCCGCGCTTCGGCAATCGCTTCCAACATGCGCGGGTATGCCTGCTCGCCGTTGTGCAGAGGTGTGATGGCGTTGCCGGCGAACATCGGCCGCCGGGTCACCTTGTCGGCGACGGTCCGCAGGCTGACCAGATGCCCCACTGACTCGCGGTGCAACTTCGCATCACCGTGCGCCTTGGACAGGTGGGGGTAGTCGAAGGGCCGGCCGCGACGCCCGAGGTGCCGGATCGCCCTACGCTCGATCCGATTGATCCCCAGACCCCAATACACCCACGGTCCGATGATCGGCAGCGCCAGGCTGAGCGTCATCCAGATGGCGGCACTCCGCGGATCCCGCTTGTACATGACGGCATGACCCGCGGCGACTACCGAGGGAACCAGCCACACCACAAGGGCACAGCCCAAGACCATCCATCCGGTGAACGTGAACATGGCGAGAGAGTGTACATCGCCGAGGTGGCCGCGGTCCACCCTCCCGTAGCACGGCCGCCCCCGGTTGTGATTTGTGGAACCAGCCCCCCCTCGGCTGTGGCGTCACGCTTCCTCATGGGAAGACTGTGATCCCTACGCCTGACTCATCGATTGGGGTACACTGGTATGAACGATTACACAGGGTGGAGAACACGATGAAACTCAGCTTTTTCGGTGCCGCGCGGCAAGTGACTGGCTCATGTTATTGTCTCGAAGCGGGTGGCGTACGTCTGCTCATCGATTGCGGAATGTATCAGGAACGTGCCTACCTCTCGCGTAACTGGGAACCTCTGCCGGTTCCACCGGAGTCGGTCGATACGCTCCTGTTGACCCACGCCCACCTAGATCACTCCGGCCTGATTCCCAAGCTGGTGCGAGACGGCTTCACAGGCCGGATTCTGACCACCAGTGCGTCAGCCGAACTCGCGGAGATCATCCTCACCGATTCCGGGCACATCCAGGAAGAGGATGCTGCGTTCAAGAAGAAGCGCCACAAACGCGAAGGCCGCCGAGGCCGGTATCCAGAAATTCCACTCTACACGGCCAGGGACGCTCGCGAAGCTGTGGCCCAGTTCGACACCGTGCCGTACGGGGAGCCCGTCCATCTGAACAGCCGCGTCACTGTCACTTACCACGACGCCGGGCACATCCTTGGTTCGGCCATTCTCGAGATTGCCGTTCGGGAAGATGGGAACACGCGTACGTTTCTCTTCTCCGGGGATCTGGGGCAACGCGATCAACCGATCATTCGTGACCCTTCCGTCTTTCGGCGGGCCGATTACGTCATCATTGAATCAACATACGGAGGACGGAACCACGGCGACGCGAGCGACATCGATGACCAGCTTGCCGATGCGATCAACGAGGCCGTCAAAGCGGGCGGAAACGTCATTATCCCCGTCTTCGCCGTCGAAAGAGCACAGGAGCTGATGTATCGCATCGGCGAACTGCTCCGCGAGGACCGCGTTCCGCACTTGATGGCTTTTCTGGACAGTCCCATGGCAGTCAACGTGACGGAGGTCTTCCGCCGCCATCACGAGTGCATGGACGCCGAGGCCATCGAGCTGCTCGATGCCGGCGAGCGGTTGTTCCAGTTTCCGGGACTCAAGCTGGTTCGACACGTCGGTGAGTCGAAGGCGATCAACCGCATCTGTGGATCGTGCATCATCATGGCGGGCTCGGGGATGTGTACGGCCGGTCGCGTCAAGCACCACCTTGTCAGGAACATATCGCGCCCACAGAGCGCGATCCTGTTCGTCGGGTACCAGGCGCAGGGAACGCTGGGCCGCCGGATCGTCGATGGTTCCAAGAACGTGCGAATCCACGGCGTCGAGCACGAGGTCAAAGCCCGCGTGGTCCAGATCCACGGGCTCTCGGCGCACGCCGATCAAACCGGGTTGCTCGAGTGGCTGGGTCACCTCGAAACGCAGCCTCGCCGGGTCTTCATCACGCACGGCGAGGAGACTTCCGCCCAGCACCTGGCCGACGCTGTCCGTGCCAAGTGGAACTGGGAGGTGGACGTGCCGTCCTACAAAACCGAGTGCGAACTTGACTGAGCAGCCGTCGCAACAGGTAAGCGCGAGCAAAGGTCTAAGAAGCGGGATCTATCATAGCCTGTTTGAGAAGTCAGTGGGTGTCCGTTTGGGGGTGCCACTGGCGGCTTGTCCGCCAGTGTTCCCCGACGAACGCTGGAGCACTGGCAGCAAGCTGCCAGTGGCACCCGACTTCTCAAACACGTTCTCAAGTTGCCAATGACAGCGAAAACCGGGGATTGGAGCACTACACATCAGCGAGAGTGTTGCATCTTTGTTGTACCGCCCCAATGGGCAGGCAAGCAATCGACGAATCAATCGATCTGTAGCGGCCTGCGTCTCGCAGGCCGAGGTCACTTTGTTCCATCATGGGTGGGATGCGCCCGCGTAAGTCCGGCCGCGACAAGTACATCGTGCAGACCATCAACGTCTCTCTCGTCGAACGCGCCGACGTGGTAGCTGTCGAGATCCAACACGCCCCAGCATGTCCCGGACTCGCTGAACACAGGAAGAACAACTTCGGACTGGTCCCGGGGATCGCACGCGATGTACCCCTCGCCGAGATCCGCCACGTCACGTACGACAAGGGGCATCCGGCGCGTAAAGGTCTGACCACACGCGCCGTGCAGGCCGATCGGTGAGCACGCGGGCTTGTCGCGCCGCGGCCCGAGGATCAGTTCGTCGCCATCCTCGTGCAGGTAGAAGCCGACCCAGGATACGCCCGTCGAGTGCAGCGCATCCCAGAGCGCATCGACAAAGACCTGCATTCTCGCCATGCGATCTCCGGTGACGCTTGCGAGGGACTCAGCAAGCTCTGCGTAGGGACGACTCATGGTGGTCCGGACCTCCTCTCATGGTTTCTCGGCCGGCCCGCCATGGTACCCGCGTCTTGCAGCCTTGCCATTCCTCCGCGAGCCGGTCGCGAATCCGTGACACTCGCGGCAGGAAGTCGTTGTTCAATCAGAACCGCGACCGTGAGGGAGCGAACCGGTCGCAGGTTGAAGGCCTGCCCGAGAGTGGCCGGGGGGCCAGTCCGCCGGAGGTCCCGGCGCGCCGGGACCGCCACCGGATCGTGGCGACGTTAAAAACACCTAGCAGAAAATGTGGGACCGACTTTCTAGTCGGTCAGACAGGCTGGAAAGCCTGTTCCACACAGGTAGTGTTCGGGGCTCTAAGAGATTGAATGGGTCGTCCATTCCCTGTGGCATATGCGCTCCGAAGATTGTGCAACCGCTTTCAGGGTTGAACGGATCGCGGGGGCTCGAAGTCCGTGGGCGGCGCTGCGCTTGCCCACGGATCGGGATAGGGGCGGGCCTCACGGCCCCACCCCTCCCACACCACCGTGCATACGGGTCCGTACACGGCGGTTCACTTTAGCCAGTCAGACTCACTCACCGTCCGGGCAAGCAACACCAAATTCAATCTTTCAAAGTAGGATTTCGGGAACGCCAGATT
>JAUXGE010000314.1 GCA_030622435.1 Planctomycetota bacterium | reverse complement strand
GTGCGGTGCGATGTGGATTCCGCGGATGCGCTCCCGATTGAAGTCCTTCTCATAGATTGCGATCTCGTCGCTGAGTCTGATGTTGTAGGGGATGTCGATCTTGATCGTGCGGTCGCGGAACGCTTCCATGAGCTCGTTGGACTGGAGCTTCTTGTACTCCGGCTCGTTCGTGTGACCGATGATGACCTCGTCGATGTGGGTCTGGGCGAACTTCTTTGGCTTGATCACGTGTTCCTGGGACGCCCCGAGCAGATCGTATAGGAATGCCACATCGAGCTTGAGGACTTCGATGAACTCGATCATTCCACGGTTGGCGACGTTCAGCTCCCCATCGAAGTTGAAGGCCCGCGGATCGCTGTCGCTGCCGTACTCGGCTATCTTGCGGTAGTTGATGTCGCCGGTCAGCTCCGTCGAGTCCTGGTTCTTTTCGTCCTTGGGCTGGAAGGTGCCGATGCCGACGCGGTCCTTCTCGCTGAGGATCAGGCGGTGGATCCTGACATGGTCCAGCACTTTCCGCCAGTTGCCGTCATACTTGATCAGCAGATCGTCGAACATCCTGCGGCAGAACGGGTCCAAGGCTCCGTCGACCGCGAAGCGTGTCTCGTCGTCCTGCTCCTCGTTGATTTTGGCGAGCACCTCGCGCCGCGCTTCGATCGGGATCAGCTTGAGCGGATCCTCGTGCATTGGGCAGGGGTGTGACACGACGTTGCCGTCGGCGTCCGGGATCTCCCACGTGAACGTGAACAGCATCCCCTCGTCGAGGCGCGAGTAGTACTCCAACCCCTTCTTGAGCAGACGCGCAATCGTGCTCTTCGACGAGCCCACCGGTCCGTGCAGCAGCAGAATGCGACGCTCCGTCCCGTACTGTCGAGAGGCCGACTTGAAGAAGTCGACCAGGCTCATCAGCGCCCGATCCAAACCGAAAATCGCGTCTGCGCCGTTCTCGAACGGATCGTTGAAGAACTTGTAGCGAATCAACTCTTCACGCAGCCACGTGTAACGCTCGTAACCGAAGTGTAAGATCATGTCGTAGATACGCTGGAACGCGCTGCGCGTAACCCGAGGGTTGCTCATCACGATTCCGAGGTAGTCATTGAATGATCCTGTCCAATGCTGCTCCCGGAACCGCTCCGGGTTTATGTGCTGGTCGACAATCGAGAGAATCTCTTCTGTGCTTGGCATGGCTACGGCTCTCCATGAATCTCGCGCAAGCCAGAGCGTCGTTCGATCTCGCGCGGGCCTATTCCCGATTTTCCACGTTTATGCTGACCCCGATGGACGCGTCAGGGACTGTTCCGGCGCGACCATCCACCCATCGACACGCCACTGTTCCCCGCCGACTCGGCTCAAACCGAGCCACAACCGATAAGGCGCAGAATCGTAGGACCGTATATGTGCGAAGTCAACGAAGAAAGCACGTAAGTCCTTGTCGTTACACGATTAAGGAGTCGCAGCGCAGAGCGCGCAACTGTGGCTCCCGCGAACACCATCAGAATAATCGGTCGGCCAATCGATCCCCGTTCGCAAAAAAGAACGTAAACCATACCGGTGCGCGTATGCACCTGCATCAGGCGGAGATTATCGGTCAGCGTTCACGGCAGGAAGTTAACGGACGCGCGAACCGTCGCCGGGTCAGAGTCCCGAGGCGCGATCTGCGATCATGCGGAGTTGAAGTGCCGCGCTTGCGGCATCCGGTTGAGCGATAACCGAAGCGCATACGCATAGACAGGTCGCGCCCGCCATGATTAGGTCGGAAGCGTTGTTTGCCGTGATGCCGCCGATCGGGACGAGTGGAATCGAGGTACGCTTTCTCGCCTCGGTGAGCATGAGCGGACCCGCGATGTGGTCTTGCGGTTTGGTGGACGTAGGGAACATAGGCCCGACCGCGATGTAGTCCGGCGCTACCGACGCAGCAGCCTCGATCTGAGTCACGTTGTGTGTGCTGACGCCGACGAGGCACGTCGGCGGTACTATACGCCTGGCGGACGCTACGGACATATCGTCCTGGCCGATGTGGACGCCGTCCGCACCCGATAAGATTGCCACATCAGGTCTGTCGTTGATGATGAAGAGGGCGTCATGGTCGTGGCAAAGCCTGCACAGTTTCTTCGCCCGCTCGAGCAGTTCACGATCCGGCAGGTTTTTCTCGCGGAGCTGAAGGCAGTCGGCTCCTCCGCGAAGGGAGGCCTCGGCCGTCGTAAACCAGTCGGCGTGGCACAGCGATTCGGTGAGGATCACGTACAGGCGCAGGTCACCGAGGCGCTCACGCGCGCTGAACGTGACGTGCAACCGGCGTTCCAGCTCATATCCTTCATAGCGAATCTTCTCGACGGCGGCCGCGAATGTCGGATCGATCGTCTTGCTGTACTCCTCGACGACGCGCAGCGCCTCGCTGAGCCGTTTGCCCGCCGCTACGACGACATGCCTTGCGTCTTCTCGTTCGTACTCCGCCGGGGCTGCGAGTTCGCGTCCTGCATCTCCGACGATGTCGCGCGATCTGATGAGCAGATCCTGAGGATCCGCCGAGCCGCGGGCATCAGCCTGTGCAGTGTCGGCACTAGAGTCACACTCGAACCCGGCAGCCGCGTGTGCCAGCGCATGCCTCGTCTCTTTGATCGCACCCGACAGAATAGCATCATCGAGCCCGAGTCGCGCATACTCCTCCATGACGCGAAGTGCCTCCCGCGCGCGGTTCAGGTTGGCATCGAGGATGCGTAAGACGGACTGGTCGGGTTTATCCATGGTCATTCCAGGCGGATTATACTCGATCCACGACCATGTGAAGCACATGGGAATAGTGCGTCACAGGTCTTGCCAAACGGTCCTGCGGTGTCATTCTACACGAAATAGTCTCGCGCGGAGTCCGAATCACCAATGAGCGGAGCCACGGGGACAGGTGTCGACACCGGTCCCGGGCTTCGTTGCAGTGATCGGCCTAGTGCTCTGTCACTGCTGGATTGGTGGGTTGCCCGTGGATGGGGGGCACGACGATTCGCGTCCCCCACGGCTAAAGCCATGGGCCACCCAACAATGAGCGGAGGCACAGGGACACGCAACGGCACCGGCCCCGGGCTTCGTTGCAGTGAATCGGCAAATGAAGCCGCGGCCGTTGCTGGGATGTTCGACAGATGAAGAGGAGTGAATGAGCGCGATGATCCAGTCTACCGGCCTGTCGAAGCGATACGGCTCGATCACCGCGTTGAACGACGTGACGATGTCGATCGAGCCGGGGGTCGTCGGGCTGCTCGGTCCCAACGGTGCAGGCAAAAGTACCCTGCTGAGCGTGCTGTTGGGTCAGACGCCGGCCACATCGGGCTCGGCCTCGATTCTAGGTCTGGATGTCCGCCGCCGGCAGCCCGTCATTCGCCGGAGGGTCGGTTTTGTACCGGAAAACGATTGCCTGATTCCCGGTCTGACCGGGACGGGATATGTCTGCTACGCCGGCAGGCTGGCGGGCATGTCCGGCGCCGACGCCATGCAGCGAGCGCATCTCGTGTTGGATTACGTTGGTCTGGGTGAGGCGCGGTACCGGCCAGCGGAGCAGTACTCGGCGGGGATGAGGCAGCAACTCAAGCTGGCTCAGGCACTGGTTCACGATCCGGACCTTCTGCTGTTGGACGAGCCGACCAACGGCATGGATCCCCAGGGTCGCCAGATCATGCTGGGGCTGATTAAGGATTTGGCCCGCGCGGGCATCAGCGTTCTGCTGTCCAGCCATCTGCTGCCGGACGTGGAGCGGGTATGCGAACGCGTCGTTATCATGGGCGGCGGTGACGTACTCGCAACGGGGGATATTGAGAAGATGCAGCGTCCTCACCCGACGTTGTACACGATCGATTTTTCCGGGGCGGGGGATCCTTTTCGCCGTCGGCTGCTGGAACGGCAGGTCATCATCCACGAGACTCGGGCTGGCGGGGGCGACGGTGCCGTCAGCACGTTGTCAATCGAACTACCCGAGGCCGGAGTGCAGAGCGTCATCCTGGAAGCGGCCCGGGATACGGACACGAAGCTGCGCGGTCTTCATCCGAAGCGGAGTTCCTTGGAGGAGGCGTTCATGAAAGCGATTGCGAGACAACAAGGTCCATGAGCAACACTACATCGCCAATTGAACCGACCGCGGGAGTGTTTGTCCGTTATCAGCGCTGGTCCGGCGAGCTGAACCGCGGACGATGGACCTGGTTGGCCATCGTTACGACAGGAGTGCGCATTGCCTACCGTCGCTCACACATGCCACTTTTTCTGATGATGGGCGTTCTGTTCGTCGTTTTCAGTTGCGTCATTTTCTACATCATTGCGCTGCTCGAGACCTTGATCGGTACCGAGGAGGGCCGCGGGTTGCTGGAGTTCGTCCGGGTGCTGCTCGGGGTGGATCTGAGCGGTGTTCAACAGATTGCCGAGTTCAAGCCCGTTTTGTGGCGATCCGCCTTTCTGTTCATGACCAAGGCCGAGCTGCTGTGGGTATTGCTGGTCGCGGCTCGCGTCGGCCCGGGGTTGATCGCTGATGATCTGAAGGCTCGCGCACTTCCTATCTACTTCGCCAAGCCCGTGCAGCCGTGGAGCTACGTGACCGGTAAGTGGTTGGTGATCGCGATCTTCATCGCGCTGGTCTTGCTTATCCCGAACCTGTTGTCGCTCGTCTGCGGCACTCTGTTGACTGGTGGTCCGGGGACGACTGTCGATGCACTGGCCATGGGATGGGAGCTGCTTGCGTGTGGGATCGGTGTCATGGTGTTCGGCGGGCTCATGATGCTCGCGCTTTCCAGTCTCTGTTCTGATAAACGCCTTGTGGTGGTGGGGTGGCTCGCCCTGTGCTTGCTCCCGATGGCGGCCCAGTCCATCATCAGCGAGACCTTGCCCGCAGACCGTACGACGGGCTTTCTGGGATGTATATCGCTGCATCGCGACGTGCTCATCCTGTGTGAATGGATGCTCGACCTGCGTCAGGCGTGGACATTGACGGGGCTCCCGCCGAAGGCGATCGAGGATGCCCTCGGACCCGCCATCAAGCCGATTTACCCGGCCGTCGTGCTGGCGGGAGTGACGCTGGTTTCGTGTCTCGTGTGTTACTGGCGTGTCGTGCGGTTTTCGCGCTCGGCCGCGAATGTGTAGCGGAGTCTTTCGTGGACATCGATACGTTGGATTGTCCTGCTTGCCGGTGGAAGGTGAACCCTCGTGTGCGTGATCGAGCTTAACACCCTGTCCAAGTGGTTCGGTGAGGTCATCGCGTTGAACGACGTGACGGCTCACGTTGGCCGCGGTATCACCGGTTTGGTCGGTCCAAACGGTGCGGGCAAGAGCACACTCATGGCACTGGCGACGGGCCAGCTACATTCATGCAAAGGTACGATTCGCGTGCTCGGCGAGAGACCATGGAACAATCCCGCGGTGCTGTCACAGATCGGGTTCTGCCCCGAGGGCGACCCGTTCTGGTGGAACATGACGGGCTGGCAGTTCGTGCACTTTCTGGCCAAGGCGTCCGGACTCGGTCGCCGTGCTCGCTCGGCGGCGACGAAGGCAATCGAGGAGACCGGTATGCTCGATCCGATGCACCGGCCTATCCGCACGTACTCGAAGGGCATG
>JAUXGE010000112.1 GCA_030622435.1 Planctomycetota bacterium | reverse complement strand
GCAGTGCGCATGTTACTCTGGGACTTAGCCAGAGCGAGCCCCCGCTCTGCGGTTGTGACGGCCTCATCGAATCGACCGGATTCGGCGTATGCCGTCGCCAACGTCAACAGCGCCGCCGGATTGCTTTCGCCGTAGGCCCGGTTGAGCTGCTTCGCCCAGTTGACCGCCTCCTCACCGTTGCGAACCGTCTCATCCGGGTGAGTGGAAAGGAGTTGTGCCAGGAAGTCGATGATGTCCAGCGCATCTGGATGGCGCGTCGCCCCGTCGCGCAGCACTACAACGGCTTCGCGCGCGCGATCCTTCATGGCGAGCAGCTTTGCCAGCGAGAGACAAGCTCTCCGGCGAGTAGGGTCGAGGCTGAGCGCGCGGACGTAATGGTCCATTGCCGCCTCGGGTTGATTCATCCGTTCGAGAATCCTCGCGTAATGATCCAGCGCCACGACGTCTCGCGGATTCAGATCCAACGCCCGCTCGTAGTACCGGGCGGCGTCGCCGTAGAACCCGATCCGGACCAGAACGTCGGCGTAGTTGGTGTTGGCAACGGGGCTGTCGGGGCTGACCTTCACACCGTACGACCAGAGGTGCAGGGCTGACAGCCAGTGATAGGATTGGCTAAACGTCAATCTACCCAGCCCGGCCGTCGTCAAGGCACAAACGAGCACCAGCCCCGCCCGCCGGTTGGGATGGCGTTGAACTGAATCGCTGCGAAGCAACCGAAGCAGCAATCCGCCTCCCAGCAAGGCAAACCCGAGACAGGGAACGTAACTGTAGCGGTCGGCCACTAGCTGAGGCCCGCTCTGTACCAACCCCAGGACGGGAAGGAGTGTGATGACGTAGACGCTCAGCACCGCCGGAATGGCCGGGAACCGCCTCCGCCATCGCAGGGCGACAAACAGCAGCATCACAACCACGACCGCACTACCCCACAGCATGGGACCGAACAACACTTCGCGGCGCGGAATCTCGTATAGTGGCCCGAGACTCGTGGGCACCAGGGTCTTCCAGGCGTAGAACGCAAGACCATAGCAGGCCTGGGCCAACCGCGCCGGAATGTCGTGCTCAGCCAGCGAATACAGAGCCCCGCCCTCCTGCCGGGCGATCATCGCACGGATGACAAACACCAGCGACAAGGCGAAAAAAGGGAGCTTGTCGAGCCAGATTCCGGTCGGAGACTGATGACCTCGGGCCGTCGTGAGACGATCATCTGTTGCGGCTCTTGATGCATTGTCCGAGGTTTCATCCTGCACAGCGTTGACACCGGTGCCCCTGCGCCCACGCCGAGCCCACCGCCCAAGCGGGTAGGCGTCCAGGATCAGCAGAACCAACGGGAGTGTGATGGCTGTTGCCTTCGCCAGCAGGGATAGTGCGCATGAAGCAACGGCGGCAGCATAGAACAGTCGGCTTGACGACCGGAATCCGGTCCGGGAACCTGAGCGGTTCGATTCGGCCGCGTAGCGCAGGTAGGACCCTACCGCGATGATGTAGAACAGTCCGCCAAGGACGCCGCTTCGCGCCGCCAGCCATGTGGCTGATTCGACCCGCAACGGGTGCAGGGCGAACAGCCCGGCCGCAAAAACGGCCGACCACACGACAGGAGCCGACCGAATGTCATTAATGCGCCCCGTGGCACAGGCAAGTAATCGACGCGAGACGAAGTAGAAGGCCAAGGCGGAGGCGGCGTGAAGCAACACACTCGTCAGGTGATAGCCGAACCACTCGATTTTCCAGAGACCCCAATCGAAGGCATAGCTCAACCAGGTCAGCGGATGGTAATGGCCTGCAAAGGACGTAGTGAACATCCACTTCAGGCTCTCGAGGTCTAAGGTCCGATGTCGCGTGTTGAAGTAGAGCAGGTCGTCATCGTCCCAATCCACGAGCCCGGCGTCGAGCGCCGGCATGAATACCAGCAGGACAAGGATGACCAAAACGATTGGTGCGATGAACCGACCGGCGGGTCGCATCGATGCGTCTGTAAGGGCGTGGCCCTCTAGGCCGTTCGACAATCGTGGCATGGATTCATACTTGGACACGCCCGCATTCTAATGCCGTTTCCGAAAACGTACATGCGGTTCTGTGGCACGTGCGAGCAATCCGTGAGGTTCTGTAGCGGCCGGCGTCCCCGCCGGCCGTCGTGTGCCATAGCACATACCCGGGAATAACGGCCTACGAGGACGCAGGTAGCTGGGAGCGGCAAAGAAAAGTGCCGCAGGCGAAAGATGCCGGTAAATCGCGGGCGACATCACCCGGCAGTGCCGGATGATGTCGCCCCGTCGAAAGCACAGCGAACGCGCTGGTCATGCAGCTTTGTTGTCCCGTACGCAACGTCGCCAACGCGTGCCGCGCCACCTTACGTTGTTACAGCGGCGCATCTACACCGTGGCGGCTCGGCGCCGCATCAGCACCACCGTCGCGGTCGACAGCAGCAGCAGGATCATCACAACGATACCCCATTCGGTCACAGCGGGAATCGGGATTGTCCTGTCCTCCAGGGGGTTGTCAGGGGGATTGTCGATATCGAATGGCAGAGCATCGGTGTAACCCACCAACCCGAGCGTTGTCTCTGAAGCGGTTGTGCAGGCGGACGTTACGTTGTCGAGCAACATCTTCGATTGAATACCATCACTGTAATCGTCAAGGACCGCAAAAAGGACGATCACGTTTGTCCCGCAGCCCGGGACGGACACCTTTATGTTTTCTCCCGCAGGGCCTGTAGCAGGAGGCAGGTACTTGTACGTAGTTCCTCCGGACGATTTCAGAAAGATGACGGCGTCATCGTCGATGTCGTCCTGGTGGAACTCGTAGTCAAAAGTAACCGTGCAATAGTCTCCCCCAGTCCCGCAGTCAAACCACTGATACGCTCCGGAGGCGTCGCACCCCGGATGCTGCTCGAGTGCCGGGATCTGATTTCCCAACCAAAGGAGATGGCGACTGTCTGTGGTCGGCCCCGGCGGGTAGGGCAGGTTGAAGGGAGTGGCCCGGAAGGGCTCATAACAAACCGCTGGATTATTGTGCCACCCGATCTTCCATGGATCGGTGGAGCCACCCTCGAAATCACCGTTGACGACTTGCGCCACAGCAGATGCCGTGGATAAGAGTGAAATCGCCAGGATCAAACACGCAAACTGGGCGAGTCTTCCGTTCTTTTTCATTTGAGTTATCCATTCTAGCGAATTGTGTCGGTGCAATGACACTAGACAATGACTAGGGAGCGCTTGTTCCCCACAATGATACCACTGGGTCAACAAACATCCGGAGGTGCTCGTGGTCGTGTCTGCAGAACCGCGAGAAGCGGAGAACATGCAAATATCTGTGCCTTAAGACGCCTGCTATGAGCGCCCGATGCAGGCACGGGCCGCGCGCGAGGCGCGGTCACGCGGATGCGGCTCAGCACCGACAGCAAACAGGCATTGACGTAAGCAACCGCGAAGGCGACCAGTGTATAGCCCAGGGCACGCCCGGCCCACTGGAGCAGAGCGAACTCCGATTGGGCACCCGCCAACAACCCGAACTTCAGACCGACCGGCTGAACGGCCAGTTCGACCCCGATCCACCCGACGCCCAAGACAAAGGGGCTAAAGCCGATCCGGCGAGTGAGGTGAGCGCCGAGGAAGGCATAGGCCGCCGGAATCACCGACAGCAGGACCAGCGCCCTGAAGTCCTCGGGGATGGCCGCGTCGAAGACAAGCGTGGCGAAGAAATACAGGGAGCCGCCCCACAGCGCACCGCACGTTGCCGCAACGGCCGGCGCGCATCGGGCAATGGCAATATACAACGGTATGAGCGCCAGGCAGCCCAACCAGCCAAAGTGGGTGGAAGACAGGGCGAAAGCCGTCAGGAGCGCGCTGAGCGCGATGGAGAGAGCGAGTGAAATGGCGACGGCGCACCGACGACGACGGTTGCAGTTTCCCATGTCGTGGAGACGGGTGACCAGCCCAGTGCATCGCTCGTTGGCGTGTGCGACGCGTGCACGATGAGAAAAGCGCGCGCGCTTACGGCGAGGGATCACCGGTGTCGCTGGCGACGTACCAGCGGCGCGATGCCATAAACGACGTGCGCGGATGTTGTCACTGGTCGGCAACACGTTCCGCTATTCCCCGAGCCATCCCGCAACCCGGAATCCGACGAAGGTAGGAATGGAGATGTTGCAGGCGCTAAAACGGCCCCGGGCAAAGACTCGGATTTGTGCCCGACCGATCCCGCGGCGCAACCTGCTCGCGCAGGCATTGCCATACAACGCTTCTCCCCACCTTCTTCCCTCCGATCCTGGTTGCGTTACCTCAAAAAATGTGCCAGCGAATCGGCACTCCGCATCAACAAAACTGTGAACTCGAAGTTGTCAACTTCAAAGACTATAGCAGACCGTGGGCACCAACACAATGGGCTGTTTAGGCGCCAATTGTGCAGTCTAGACTGTTGAGGTGTCAGCCATCCAGGCTACATCAAGCCGAGGCTCGCATCATCGTGGAACTGATGTTAGATGGTACTAACACTACAGCGCAAAGTGCTGAATCTCCTGGCGCGTAAGTCTTGCTCTGGTAAGCGGTTGCGCGCATCGAGAGCAATCCGTCATCCGCGCCGTTGCCGTTCTCCGTTCGGCGGACGCTGACCCGCATCAAAAGGGGGGAAACAGTGTTTTCGCACGGTCCCGGCGGTACCTGCCGAGACGATTTTGCGCTGTAGGGCTAAGTCAGGACCAGCCGGACGAAACGGCGTCGGCCGCGCTGGAGGATGTCACCGCTGTTGACGGGGATCGGCTCGTGTGCGTTTTCGATCGGATCGCCGTTGAGGCGTACGCCGCGTTCGGCGACCAGCCGCCGGGCCTCACCCCCTGATTTCGCGAAGCCGCAGTGTACGATCAGTGCGGTCGGGGCGATGCGGCCTTCGCTGATCATCTCAGAGGGAACCTCGACATCGGGGATGTCGTCGGGCAGCCCGCCACCGCCGCCCGCATGAACACGGCGGAACTCCTTGGCGGCCGATTCGGCGGCCTCGGCGCTGTGGTACATCGTGATGATAGTCTTTGCGAGCAGTTCCTTGCTGTCGCGCGGACTGCCCGTCGATGGATCGGTCAGCCGCGCGATTTCCTCCTCGGCGACGTCCGTGAGCAACTCGAAGTAGCTGCGCATCAGTTCGTCCGGGATGCGCATGGTCTTGCCGAACATCTCGCCGGGCGGATCGGTGATGGCTATGTAGTTGCCCACCGACTTGCTCATCTTCTCCCTTCCGTCCGTCCCGACGAGCAACGGCATCACCATGACGATCTGCGGTGGTTGCCCGGCGTCCCGCTGCAAGTCACGGCCGCAGAGGTTGTTGAACGTCTGATCCGTCCCGCCGAGTTCCACGTCCGACTCGATGGCCACGCTGTCGCGGGCCTGCATCAACGGGTAGAGCAGTTCGTGAAGGTAGATTTCCTTCCCCTCGGCCTGTCGGTTGGCGAACGTGTCGCGTTCCAGCATGCGCGCGACGGTCATCTGGCTCATCAGTTTGATCACGTCGGCGAATGTCAACGGCGTGAGCCACTCGCTGTTGTGGCGCACTTCCAGCTTGTCCGCCGAAAGATCCAGCACCTTACCCGCCTGTTCGAGGTACGTCTGTGCGTTGGCCTCGATCTCCTCGCGCGTCAGGACCGGGCGTGTCTTCGAGCGCCCCGTGGGATCACCGATCATGGCCGTGTAATCACCGATTATCAGGACGGCCTTGTGCCCGAGGTCCTGATATTGGCGCATCTTGCGGAGTACTACGGTATGTCCCAGCGTCAGATCGGGTGCCGTCGGGTCCATCCCGAGCTTGACGCGAAGACGCTTGCCTGTCCCGAGGCGGTGTTCCAACTCTTCGGCGGTGTACACATGATCGCACCCGCGCAGTAGGGACTCCATCTGTGTCTTGCTGCTCGCCTCGCCCATCTTACACTCCCGCATCGGACTGGCCGTTGAAAGTGATTCGTTCGATCCCGGTTGCTTTCCCGGTTGAGGTATCGACCGATACGATGACGCCGCACAAACGCACGTCGTCGGTGGCGACGTCGAACGGGCTCGGGACCGAACTGGTCATGGCGCCGATCACGCGGTCTTTCACGCGGCCGAGCACGGAGTCGTAAGGCCCCGTCATACCCACGTCCGTAACGTAGGCCGTCCCGTTTGGAAGGACTCGTTCATCAGCGGTCGGCACGTGCGTGTGTGTGCCGAACAGCACACTGACGCGACCATCGAGGTGCCAACCCATTGCCACTTTCTCGCTGGTGGCCTCGGCGTGCATGTCGACAACGATGATCTTGACGTCCTTGGGAATCGTCTCCAGTACACGATCCACGGCGGCGAACGGGCAGTCGGCCGGGAACTTCATGAACATCCGTCCAAGCAGTGAGATCACGGCCACACGCTGGCTCGACGCCGTTTCACAAATAGAGAACTCCTTCCCCGGTGCCGCGGACGGCAGGTTGGCCGGTCGGACGATCTTGTCTGATGTCTCGAGACGGGCAATGATGTCGCGGCGCCGATAGATATGATCACCGAGTGTCACCATATCGGCACCATAGCCGATGATCTTGTCGTGGAGCACGGGAGTCAGCCCCGAGCCGGCGGCTGCGTTCTCCGCATTCACGATTACACAGTCTATGCCGCGTGATGGAACGAGCGAGTGGAGAGCCTCACGCAGTACGTGGCGACCAGGCCTGCCCACGACATCTCCGACGCACAGCAAACGAAGCTCCATGGTGATCCCGTCCTGAACATGCTTGCCCCGAAGCCAATCCGGCACGGGCTCGACACATTACGCCTGACGCACGGGGAATCGCGTCTCGTCGTGCATCGGTGCCCGGCGGCGCTGAGATTTCCGTCTAACGGGCGCGCGCCACCGCTCGCACCTCGCGGAGTACAGTTACGCGAATCTCACCCGGGTAGGTCATCTGCTCCTCGATCTCCTTTGCGATATCACGAGCGATCATGGCGGCAACCGCATCGTCCACTCGCTTTGCGTCCACGATCACACGGATCTCGCGACCGGCCTGGATAGCAAAGGCCTCCTTGACGCCCTGTGGTGCCTTGGCAATATCCTCGAGCTGTTGGAGGCGCTGGATGTAGCGCTCGAGCGACTCACGCCGACCTCCAGGCCGAGAGGCACTCATGGCGTCCGCCGCCATCACGAGCGGTGCATACGGGCTCGTCGAGGGGACGTCACCATGGTGAGCCTCGATGGCGTTGAGAACCTCGGGGCGCTCGTTGAACCGTTTGCAGAAGTCGGCTCCTATTTTCTGGTGGCTTCCGTCGACCTCGTGATCGATAGCCTTGCCGACGTCGTGAAGCAGACCGCACCGTCTCGCGAGCCGCCCGTCCAGCCTCAACTCGTCTGCCATGATCTGGCACAGAAAGGCCACCTCGAGACTGTGCCGCAAGACGTTCTGACCGTAGCTGGTCCGGAATTTCAACCGTCCGAGCAGCTCGAGCTGTTTGCGGTGCAGACCGCCGATACTCGCCTCCAGGGCGGCCTTCTTTCCTGATTCCAGGATCTCCTCGTCCACCTCCTTGTGCACCTGGGCGACCAACTCCTCGATCCGTCCGGGGTGAATCCGTCCGTCCTGAATCAGCCGCTCGAGCGAACGTCGGGCGACCTCACGACGTACGGGGTTAAACGCGCTGACCAGTACGATGCCGGGCGTGTCGTCAACGATGACATCAACGCCGGTCACTTTTTCGAACGCGCGGATGTTCCGTCCCTCACGCCCTATCACGCGCCCTTTCATCTCGTCGGACGGAATGTCCACGGTGGAAACCACGTTCTCGCACGTATGCTCGCCGGCGTAGCGCTGGATAGCCGTCAACGTGATCTCCCGAGACCGTTGGAGCGCCTCATCCTTGGCCGTCGCGACAGTCTTGGCTATGAGTTCGGCGGCCTCATGCTCAACCTCCCCACGAACCTCGTCGAGCAGCGTCCGCTTCGCATCCTCCATGGACATACTGCTGATCTTCAGGAGTTGGCTGCGTTGTTCGGTAATGAGTTGCGCGGCCTCCTGCTCGCGCCGGCCCAGTTCCTCGTCCCGTACCCCCAGTTTTTTCTGCGCTTGCTCGAGGTTTCGTTCCTTGGTCGCCAGAGTATCGAGCTTGGCTTCCAGGTTGTCCTCTCGTTTGGTAAGGCGTTTCTCGACGGTCTTCAGTTCGCCGCGCATCTCGTTCGATTCGGCGCGGAGCTTCTCCTCTCCCTTGAGAAACTCGGCCTTGGCATCAACCTTGGCCGTCTTGCAAATCACGTCCGCTTCGGCCCTGCTCTCGACGAGCATTCGCTCAGCTTCGTTGCGCCCGGCATCGAGGCGTGCGCGATTAAGCCACTGCAACAAGAGATAACCAGCCAGCAAAGCTACGACCGCACCGATCGCACCGGGTACGAGCATGCGCCAGACGAGTCCGTCTGTTTGCGCCAGGCTTGCGACCATCCAGAAGTTATTCATGGAACAAGAATCCGCTGTAGTATGAACACCCGGACACCAGGGAGCCGATACGGCAACCATGCCGACACGGTCCAGACCGAGCCGCGCATAAGCGCGATCCCAGTGCCCGATGAGATTGTCAGTAAACAGGCGGGTTCACGGCACCGATTTGAATGCAAGCAGGCGACTTGCCCGATGCCCTCATTGACTGGGGGTCAAGGCCGCGTGGTAACGCGGGATGAAACTCGGCGGAGAGCCAAAGGCTCTACTGCCACCTCCAAATGCTCTGTTTCACCACAATAACCAGAATGCCTTCTCTGCCTTGACCTAAACGCACTGTCTTCCGAGATAACCGAATCCGAGGCACGAATCCTGTGGATCCCGGTAAAGTCACCCTAAAACCACACGGTCTTTAGACAACGCGATATTCTCGCCACGTCAGATGATTGTCATCATCGGGACCAGCCGCTGCCGACCACAAACCCCCGACTCCCCCGAGTTGGGGCACTAATCACGAGCGGGGACGCTCATCGGCGGCGCGAAGTACCGTCCCGGTTCAAACCGGGAAGACCAATGACGATCGTTCTCCTCACAAGGGGTAAGAGCCGATCAAAAACGACTCGTTCTCAAGTCTCGATAAAAAGCACCAAGTTCAAGCAACACTGGACGAACACACGTCCATCCTCAGTATAGCTGTGGTAACCATCCTGTCAAGGAATATCGGTCGCTCGTTGGATCGAGCTCATCTCCTTAGAGGCCGGGGCGACTATCGGGAGGTGCCGCGACGGTTTCGTGGCTTTGGTAGTCTCGAAACCGGACAATTGGCAGAGATCTCGACTTCTGAGGTGCGGCCTGCGTCCAATGGCTGCAAGTGTTACCACCTTGCATGCCGACTTTCACTTCGACCGGGGCCTCTCCTGACGGCAACAAGAGCCCCATGATACGTTCGTACGATCCTTATGCGTTCACTCACCGTATAATGATCATCCCCCGTCCGGGCGACGGGGTATCCCTACCTGCGTCAGGCAGAGTCCGGTGGGCTGTGGATTCCGAGATCAACATAATAGGCATGATGGAAAGACAATGAGACAGAAGTATAGGCGTTCAGTCACCTGTGCAGCCCTGGGAGCTTTCTGGGTCTTTGGGGCGACACTCACTCATGGGCAATTCGGCCAGGGGACATCACGACCTAAATCCGAGGTCGATCTTCTCTCGAGCGGAGAAGCCGTCGTTCCCGGCGAACCGTTCGACGTGGCGTTCCGATTCCGGTTGCCCAAGGGCTGGCACACTTACTGGAAGAACAGCGGCGACAGCGGGCAGGCGCCAAGGGTAACCTGGGCACTCCCAGAGGGTTTTGAGGCCGACGAACTCCAGTATCCGGTCCCCAAACGACACATCTCCGCGGGGAGCATCGTAACGAACATTCTCGATGGGCAACCCGTTCTCCTATCGCGGATCACACCGCCTGATGACATCGCGGAGACGGACGTTCTCCTCGAGGCGGTAGTCTTTTACCTCATCTGTAAGACGACCTGCATCATCGAGCAGACTTCCGTACGTCTCGAGTTGCCTGTTGCGGCCGCAGCCACCGACCCGTTACCTGCCAACGAGGAGCTGTTCGAAATCGCCCGCATGCTGTTGCCGAAGGACCGGAGCAAACACCTGTCCGTGACGGCGGCGACCGATCCGAGCGAGCTTGCGCCAGGGCGTCCGTTCAGACTCGTTCTCGATGTCGACATCACTCCCGGTTTCCACATGCAGTCGCACGAGCCGACCAGAAAGGAATTCATCAAGTGTGATGCGTTCCTCGAGAGTGTCGAGGGTGTGATCTTCACCGGCTGCTCGTATCCACCGCCCCGTTTCCGGGACCTCGAGTACATCGGTCGTGTCAGCGAGTATGTCGGGCGGATCCAAGTGCTGATCGAAGGTCGTACGGATGCAAGTGCCGTGCAGGGGGGACGTCACTTTGACGGACTCCTGAGGCATCAGATTTGCGATGACAAGGGTACATGCTTGCCACCGGATGCTCTGACCTTCTCAGCCTCTTCAGTGGTGATGGGTGCTCCGCCTACCGGCGCAACAGGCACGGACGTCGCCTCAGCGCAATCGACTGGTAAGGGCGAGGCGCGGACTTCCGCATCCGCGACGGAGTCGGGTGACGGCACGGCCTTGTCGCAAGGTGCGTCCGCGGACCCTGCCGATGGAGCCTCCTCGAAGGGGAGATTCGAATCGTCGGGTGCCGCTGCGGAAGATGCACGTGCATCGTCATCGGTCGAGAATGACACCGTCGGTGGTCTCCTCGGTCGGTTCGGCATCGTGGGTCTTTTTGTGGGGTGTTTTCTGTACGGTCTGTTCATCAACGCCACGCCGTGCGTGTTGCCTGTTCTGTCCATCAAGGTGTTGGGCTTTGTCCAGCAGGCGCATGAATCACGGCGACGTACGCTGGTGCTGGGTGTGTCCTTTGGCGCAGGGGTGATGGTCTTGTTCGTAATCCTCGGTCTTCTGGCTGGAACTGGCAGGAACGTACTCCAGTATCCGGTAGCGGTGATCGTCCTGGGAGCCGTTGTCACGGCCTTGGCACTTAGCATGCTCGGCGTGTACACGCTCCAGGTCCCGACAACCGCAGCAAAACTCGAGGAGCGGCTTCAGAAGGAAGGTCCGCTCTCGTCGTTCGGGAAGGGGGCGTTGGCGCCGGTACTGGGCTTTGCCTGCACCGGACCGCTGCTGGCCGGCGCGTTCGGCTGGGCCACCCAGCAGCCTTCGCACATTGCAGTCGTCGCGTTTCTGTTTGCCGGGTTGGGTATGGCCAGCCCGTACATGCTGCTGGGCGCGAATCCGCACTGGCTCAGCTTCGTGCCCAAGCCGGGTCCCTGGATGATCACGTTCGAGCGAATCATGGGGTTTCTGCTTCTGGCGATGGTCGTTCTACTGCTGCATCCGCTGGTGACGCAGATCGGTGCCGAGGGCCTGCAATGGACTCTAGTATTCCTGGTAGCCGTTGGGTTGGGTTGTTGGATCGTCGGGCAGGTCAATCTGAGCATGTCCGCAGTTCGACGATGGACCTATCGCGTGGGTGCCGTCGGTTTTGTCTTTGCGACCGGCGGTGTCGTCTACGGATGGATGTACCCGTTGCATGAGGCCGTTGGCGAATCGAGGTTCGATACCGTCGCACCCGCAATTCCCCCCGAACTGTTTGCGATGGCCAACGGTGAGAATGGGCTGTGCCCGGTTCCATGGGAACTGCTCGACCCGAAGACGGCTCACGAATCCGTCCGCGACGGGGAAACCGTGTTTGTGGACTTTGCGACTGCGTACTGCGCTGTCTGCGAAGCCGTGAAAGAAGCAGTCTGGGAACAGGGAATTCCCTGGCAGCGCTGGTCTCGAGAAGCAGTCGAAGAGGCCGTCCGGTCGGGCAAGATCGTCTTTGTGGACTTCACGGCCGCCTATTGCACCCAGTGCAAGGCGAACAAGTTTGCGGCCATCAACACGCCTGAAGTTCTCGACAAGATGAGGAACCTGGATGTCGTCTCGTTCAAAGGTGATTTTACGAAAGGAGACCGCGAGATACTCGGAGTGTTGCGAGAGCATAGTCGCGCGGGCGTGCCGCTCAATCTGATCTATCCGGCCGGCAAGCCTGACTCACCGATCGTGCTGCGGACGCAGCTCACGAAGGACTACCTCCTGAAGAAGTTCGACGAGGCGAGCGGCACGTCACAGAAAGCCGCGGTAGGAAAAACCGGCTCGTAGATTCTGCGAGGTGATTACCGCTGCGATTCGCATCCCCCACGGCTAAAGCCATGG
>JAUXGE010000076.1 GCA_030622435.1 Planctomycetota bacterium | reverse complement strand
GTCCGATGAGCAGAGGTTTGCTGATGCGGTCCACGTAGGTCAGCGGGGAGCGTTCGGTGAGCAGCTTCCGGCCTTCTTCCGTCTGATGGTCGCCGACGCGCGTCGTGAACACGTCGAGCATGGGCTTCCAGTACGGCGGAATCGACTCGAGCAGCGTGATGAGGTTCGACGGGCCGACGATATCGACGCCGCATGCAAACACGTCCGGCGTGAAGGTCAACCCGACAAGTGTGGCGTATCCCCCGTAGCTACCGCCCATGATCGCGACACGGTCCGGGTCGGCGATCTTTTTCTTGATCGCCCAATTTACCGCGTCGATCAGGTCGTCATGCATTTTCCCCGCCCACTCGAGGTTGGCAGCGTTGAGGAATTCCTTCCCGAAACCGGTCGAGCCTCGGAAGTTCACGGTCATCAAGGCGTACCCACGGTTGGTGAGCCACTGTGCGTAAGGGTCGTAGCCCCAGCCGTCCCTTGCCCAGGGACCGCCGTGCACCATCAGGACGAGAGGCAACGGCTCTTCGGGCCGGCCGTTGCCGTCCTTGTCCGACCACACCGGGAGTGACAGGTAGTTCACGAGATTGAAACCGTCGCGCGATCTGACCACGACAGGGTGCATCTGCGTAAGCGGTTGCCCTTCAAGGGCCACGCGGTTTGTGAAGAGAAACTTCGCTGTTCGGGTCGGGCGATCGTAGTGGTAGTATCGTACGGGCCCATTATCCATCACGTAGGCGACGATCCACTGTTTGTCGTCAAGCGTACGGCTCGTCACGTTCACGTCACCGTCGGCAATGGTCTCGAGATGTGCGAGATCGGCTTTCACGACCTTGTCGAATGTCGTCCACTCGCGCCGGGTGTAAGTGAACGAGACGGCCTGGATCGTCCGCTCTGTCGGATGAGCCATCACGCCGCCGACGTCACAGCGACGGTTGGACGCCACAATCTTCGTTTCGTTGGTCTGCAGGTTGGTGGCGACTAGTGCCGCCGTGTTTCGTCCGAGGCTGTTTCGCATATACAGCGTCTCGCCGGACTTATCGAAGCCGGCGGGACCGGTAGTGAGCATGTCCTCGGGGGGGATTTTCATGAAAAGCGTCCATGATTCACCGTCCTCGGTCCGTTTGTATATCTCGCTACCCCCGTCCTGCGTCGGCTTCGTTGCGAGCCTCACGTTGAAATCGTCGTCTGTAGTGAAGCCCATGTAGCCGTCGTTTTGCTGCACGAGTTCGCGCTCGCCGGTCACAAGGTTGATGCGATAGATGTCGTGAAACTCCGGCACGCGATCGTTGATCGCAATCAGCATCTCGTTAGGGAACTTGTGGCTGCCCTGCTGGAATCTCGCCTGAACACCGTTGATGGGCGTGAGATCGCGCGTATCGTTCGTCGTCAGGTCGGTGGCGTAGACGTGCCAGTTCTCGTCGCCGCCCTTGTCCTGGATGTACAGGATGTGCCGGTTGTTGTAGGCCCAGCCGAACATCCGGACACCGCGGTTCGTGTCTCGCGTCACGGGTCCGGCAGCCGACGGGTCGTCCGCAGGTCCCACCCAAACGTTGAGCACGCCATCTACTTCGGCGAGGTAGGCCAGTCGCGATCCGTCAGGGCTGATCTTCGCGCTGGCCCGATCCGGGTTTCCGAAGAGGACGCTTCTTGCAATGAGCGGCGTGCTGTCCATATCTTCTGTTACGACGCGTTGGGAGTCGGCACGCCACCCGACTCCGCTACAACCGACCATCATCACAGCCACAATAAATGACGCTCCAATCGCTCGCATGGTTTGTTCCTTTCAACTTCCGGGAGTTGGATCAATCACCACAGAGAAAATAATACCATGGCCGGAACGTGCGCGAGAAGGCGTCATGCTGTACGATGTTGTCTAATCTTGTGGCTCGGCGGAGATAGGGGGGAAGTGGCAGAAAAGCATTCAGAGGCGCGATCGAGCCGAACAGGTTCGCCTTATCACCGGCGCGAGGTCCCTCCGCGGAGACGCATCTATGATTCGCGCCTCTCGGGGGTGACCCTGCGCTGGTTCTTCAGTAGAGGCGTCGACCTCTATCGCGGGAGGCTTGGTCCAGACAGCTAGTGCCGACCCGGCCACAGAGCCTGAAAAGGTGACGGACGCGGAACAGTAGAGCAAGCACAGGGGACGGCTGCCAGAGACAAATGCCTCTGCGCAAACTCCGGCAACCCAACTCCCTCGCGCAGCCGTTTCAATAGGCTAGATGCTCGATCCTGTCTTGCCTCCCGCTATTCGTTGATGACTCCCGCGGGTGGGGTGCGTTTATTTGGGCCTGATAGCCTTTGACGGCTTTGTCTTTCCACCCGTTCGTCCAATCGATGCTTTGTCGCGTGCTCTGCGAGCTCTCGGGGCCACCTTGTTCCTGAAGTCAACGGGCACGTTCATCATCGGGACTTCTTCGTCGTCGGTCTTGATTGTGACACGTTGACGTCCGGGATATCGTTGGTCGCCAGCCGGCATTGTCAGTCGAAGCGCCACGTTCTGGCCTTTCTCCTCGAAATCGAGCTTAGCCTCAGGGACCGAGCATTCGGCACTCAAAATCTTGCCCGGCTTTTCATCCCATGTGAGATTAAGAGTCACGCTCGTTTCCTCGGCTCTCTTCGCCGGAAACAAGAACTGTTTCGGGTTCGCGGCCAGCCGCGGTTTCACTGTACCGACGACACGCAAGGCCTGCTTCGGCGCTCCCTCCAATCCTGGATCGACGAACAGTCGTTCACGTATCCGGCCGGAAGGGAATGGCGGCGAGAGACTGAGCACGAGTTCATACTTCTCGCCTTTCTCTATCTCACAAACCTGGGAGTCGAGACCTTTGAGCTTCCCGAGTTCTACCTCTGGTGCGATCGGACCGCCATCCCCACGCTCGAGCGTGATCGTCTTGTACTGCGTCGCGGCGCTGCGATTAAGCGCCCCGAAATCAACAGTGCGGGGTGTGATTTCTATAGGGATCTTGACGCGTCCGTGGCACTGGAGAGACTGGCTGCGATGTTTCGGGTCGTTGCTCGTTACCGTAATGCGCTTTTTGTACTCGCTGGTGTAAGAGTGCGACGAGAAGAACACGGTCAGTTTCTCGGTTTCGCCGGGCTTGATTGTACGGCCGGACCGGCCGTTGTACTTCGTGCCTCACCCGCCCTTCGCTTGGATTTTCAGATCGGCATCGCCGCTGTTCTTGATATCGAAGGAGCACGCGACCTGTTCGCCGCGCCATATGGGCTCGAGCACGACCTCGGGGCTTTCGAGGTACCACCGAGGTCCGAGCGGCTTGCTTTCCGCCGATTCCTTGGACGCGTCAGGCTTCCACGTTTCCGGGGCCTTGGCGTTCTTGGAGCAGCCCGCCTTACCCGCCTTGGGCGGGGCTTTCTTCTCCTGTCCGGCAGCGGGCATCACTATAAGTGCGGCGCACAGAACAGCGATTGGCCACAAAGCCCAGCCAGGGTTGGTGATGCGGCGCGGTTGACGCTGCGCTGCGCCTTGTGAGTTTCTGAGGTTATTCGGAAGTAGGTTCATGACCGTTAGTCCCTCCTCCATAGTTGTTACAAGGATCTCGGTGCCGGGGGAGCTCGCAGGAGCATCGTTTCCACGGAACCAACCAGGAGCGTATTGTAGAGGTATTCATCGGCTCACGTCACCCTTATTCCGGTCACGATCCGGTCACAAGATCGGATATGATCGGACAGTTCCACCTCGCTCATGTGTCATTCTGAACAGGGATAGTGTTGCATTGGCGGGCGCCTTCCGTTGCGGAGAAGCTGGGGGCGCATCAGTGACTCCAGTGGACGACCGCTCGCATTTAGACCGCCTCGCGGGGTGTGTCGGGTGGCGTTCGATGAGCGTTCCCGGCCCGCCTCTGCGCGACGAGCGTGACTGGCCTACTTCACGAAGAGATCGCGGAGCCACTGCGCGGTCGTCTGCCGGCCGATACGGGCGATGGCGTCGGTCAGTGGGATGTCCTTGGGGCAGACCTGGACGCAGTTCTGGGCGTTTCCGCAGTCGGTGATTCCGCCGTCTCCCATGACGGCGTGGAGCCGACCCTCCCGAGCGTACTTGCCTGTCGGGTGCGAATTATGAAGGTCGACCTGGCCGATCGGTGCGGGTCCGATGAACGCGGAATTCTCATGGAACTGCGGGCAGGCTTCCATGCAACATCCGCATGTCATACACCGGGAGAACAGGTAGCGAATCGACTGATCGTCAGGTGCGATCAGGGGTGCATGCCGGTGGATGTCCCATGATCCGTCCATCGGCACCCACGCTTTGACCTTCAACAGGGCGTCGAACATCTTCTGACGATCCACCATCAGGTCGCGAATCAGGGGAAACTTGCTCAGAGGCTCGAGGACGATCGGCTGCTCCAGCTCGTCGATGAGCGCGGCGCACGCCTGGCGCGGCACGTCGTTGATGATCATCGAACAGGCGCCGCACACCTCCTCCATGCAGTTGCTGTCCCACACGATGGGCTGAACCTTCTCGCCGCGACTGTTGACCGGGTGCTCGCGCAGGTACATGAGCGCTGACACGACGTTGTGCCCGGGGGAGTGGGGCATTCTGAACTCCTCCCAGTATGCCGACGTGCTCGGGCCGTCCTGCCGCCTGATCTTGAAAACGATCTCCTTGCTCATTGTCTTAAGTTTCCTTCTCCCGGGCCTACCGATAGTCTCTCGGCTTATCCGGCGGAAGCACCGACAGATCCACCGGCTTGTAGTCGACCTGCGGGCCGTCCGCGGTGTGCGTGACGATCGTGTGCTTGAGCCACTTGTCGTTGTTGGCCTTCCACTTGGCCTTGTATTCGGCGTACTCCGGATCGCCCTCGAACTTCCCTTCGGGGATCTTCAACTCGAACTCGGCTTTGTAGTGCGAGCCGCGACATTCGTCGCGCATCCGTGCGCACTTGGCGATCACTTCGCCGAGGAGGATCATATCCTGAACCTGGCGCGCCCATGAGAGGGACTGGTTGGACCAGGAGGACTGGTCGTCCAGAGATACGCGGTGGGAGCGTTCCTTGAGCTTGCCGATGCCGTCGAGAGCCCGGTCGAGCCCCTCGTTACTCCGCTCCACGAAGACGTCCTCTCGCATAAGGTCGCCAAGTTCTCGGTGGAGGGCAAAGGGATTCTCGCCGCCGTCCGACGTCATCACCGCCTGGTTGACTTCCTCCTGCTTCTTGCGCTCACTGTCGTATACGCTTTGTGGCAGTTCGGCGTTATCCTTGCCCAGCCCCTTGACGTACGCCACGGCCGCATCGCCGGCCACCTGTCCGCTGAACGACGCACTCAACAGCGAGTTGGCGCCGAGCCGGTTCGCACCGTGGTAGGCGAAGTCGCACTCGCCGGCAGCATACAGACCGGGGATGCTCGTGGCGTGGTTCCTGGCGTGGACTGAAACCATCCCACCCGTCTGCTCATCCTTCTCGAAGTCGACCCAGATACCGCCCATGGAGTAATGGGTGGCGGGGAAAATCTGCATAGGACGCTCGCACGGGTCCTCGCCGAAGAACGTGCGATACATCTCCAGAATGCCGCCAAGCTTCGTTTCGAGGAACTCTCGCGGCAGGTGGGTCAGATCAAGGTAAACGAGATCCTTGCCGCCGATACCCAGCTTCATGTGACGGACAACCCGGCAGATTGCGCGGGAGGCGACGTCTCGTGGAACGGTGTTCCCGTAGGCGGGATACCACTCTTCGAGGAAGTAGAAGCGTTCGTCTTCCGGTATTTCGAGCGGATCGCGTGTGTCGCCCTCTTTGCGGGGAACCCAGATTCGCCCGCCCTCGCCTCGGCAAGCCTCCGACATGAGCCTGTTCTTGTCATGCCCCGGCATGCCGGTTGGATGGAACTGGATGAACTCTCCGTTGGCGAACTTGGCACCCTGCTGGAAGACGCGGGCAGCGGGTGCTCCCGTGGAGTTGCTCGACATGGTCGACCGGCCGTAAATCAGCGCCAGCCCGCCCGTTGCCACGATTACGGCGTCGGCGCGGAATTCCCGTACCTGCATGTTGCTCAGGTCCATGGCGGTCGTGCCGCGGCACACGCCGTTTTCGTCGAGCACGAGGGACAGGAAGTCCCAGCTCTCATACTTGGTGACGGCTCCGCCGGCCTCGTAGCGGCGGACCTGTTCATCGGACGCATAGAGAAGTTGCTGTCCGGTTGTGGCACCTGCGAACGCCGTCCGTTTGTTCTTGACACCGCCGAACAAGCGCTGATCCATAATCCCTTCGGGCGTACGGCTGAACGTAACGCCCATGCGGTCGAACGTGCGGATCACACCCGGCGCTTCATCGCAAAGGTTCCTGATAGGCGGTTGGTCCGCCAGGTAATCGCCGCCCTTGATCGTGTCGACGATGTGCTGGTGTATCGAATCGTTCTGACCCTTCACGTCGAGCACGGCGTTAATCCCGCCCTGTGCGCAGCAGGAGTGCGACCGCTTGACCGGGAAGAGCGAGAAGAGGTCTACGTTGAAGCCCCTCTCGACGACGCGCATCGTGGCCCAGAGGCCTCCCAGACCGCCGCCGACGATGATGATTCTTGGTTTCGCTGCCATGAAAGAAGTTTCCTCGAAGACCCTCGTACGGTCCTTGATTCGCGGGAAAATCGAAAGCGCCGTCAGGTCGGCAAGTCGGCCCGGTGATACAAGGCGGTCGTATGCCCCTGCTCGACCGCCGCCGGTGAAATCGCCGAGGCATCCATCGTCTTGAGCGTAATCAGCGAGCCTATACCGAACAGGCCCAGGATTATGCCGATGATCGCGCAGACGTAACCGCTTCGTCTTTGCGCCGCCGGGCCGATCGTGACACCCCAGGTAATCAGGAACGTCCAGACGCCGTTGGCCAGATGGAAGACGGCGCAAAGGACGCCGATCGTGTACATGATGCCCGCCCAAGCTCCGACCATTGCCCTCACCGTGCTGGTTGCCGCATCATGCGGATCGAACTCCGCGCCACCGGGGATGATCCAGTGAATGTGCCGCAGGTGAAGGAGGATGAACAGAATGGCCAGAATGCCGGTCCAACGCTGCAGCGTGTATCGGATGTTACCACCGTAACGGTACCTCGTTACGTTGGGCTGGCTAGTCAACCAGATGATAATGCCGACGATGGCATGGAACGCGATGGGTATCAGGATGAACACGACCTCCACCGTTTTCAGAATCCCGAGGTTGTTGATGTTGTGGATCTGATCGACGGCGAATTGGAAGGCACGCGGGCCTGCCAGTATCGATGCGTTCACCGTGAGATGAATGCAGATAAACACGCCCACCGGGATGATGCCCGAGAGGGAATGCAGCCGTCGAAGCAGGAAGTGATACCGATCGCTGAGCGCGCCGGTGTCTGCTGTCACGTCAGCCACTGCTCATCGTTCCTTTCTAAGGTTTCCGAGTGCACCGCAATTCGCGGAGCGGGCAGCACCACCGGAACCGATCCTGGGACGGTCGATCGGTGACGCCGCCTTCAAAGAAACGAACCTATCGAGGCGAGCTGCGCCTTTTGCGTTTGCCTCGGTCAGCGCCGTAGGCACGCCGGGCAACGGACTCTCCTCGAGGTCCGATCCACGCCAACGCCGAAAGTTTACCCGATTCACCTCTCGTGTGAAACCGGAATCCTATTGCGAAATCAATTTATCGATTTGGACGATTCCGCGTGGGCGCAACGTAGTTCATGAATGTCAAGATGGAACTCAATCGGTGGGGGAGGGGGCGGGGCGTGATAGCTCAGGAACATCCCCGAGTCCCGCACCCTTGCCCCCTGGAGCAATTGAACGGCGTTTCCTCGGCTTGGTGCGATGGCGCTGCCGAGGGTGTTGCAAGCCCATGACTGGTTGTCCGTGCCGCGAGCCCGGAGGCATGAGATCGCCAAGGTTGTCGGGCTTGCGTGATGCAGCTACGCCCATTTGGGATCGGTATCTGCGTTTCGGGACACTGGCCCACACTAGGCGTTACTTCAAAGTAGAGTCCCAAGAAGCAGAGTTGTTATGTCGAACCCTAGTCGCCAAATGTCTGGGCTTTCGGATTAAATTCATCATTGAATTGATAGTTTATCACGGAAATTCGGTCCTCTCAGCTCGCCCTGGACTAAGGAGAGGGTGGCCGCGATGATAGGTCCCGAGTCAAAGATATGGAGAAGATAGCGATGAGTAGCAAAGATGCTGTGGGTGACATCGGGGCGTTGGAGCCGACGTTGGTGTGGAAGTTCTTCTCACGGATTTCGAGCGTCCCGCATCCGTCGAAGAAGGAGGAGAAGATCTGCCGGGAAGTTCGGGCCATGGCGGAGGAGATTGGCCTGCCGGTCCGGGAGGACGGGGTTGGGAACCTCATTATCGAAGTTCCCGGCTCGCCGGGTTGCGAGAACGCCCCGGTCACGGTGCTTCAGGGCCATCTCGATATGGTCTGTGAAAAGAACGCCGACTGCACCCACGACTTCGACCGGGATCCGATCCGGCTGATCCTGGATCGTGACAAAACGAGCGGCGAGCAGATCGTCCGGGCGGACGGGACGACGCTGGGGGCTGACAACGGAGTCGGGCTGGCGATGGCGCTGGCCGCGGCGTCCTTGCCCGAGGTGACACATGGTCCGCTCGAATTGCTGTGTACAATCGACGAAGAAACCGGAATGACGGGCGCCAACGCTCTGACTCCGGATTCTTTCCGCGGTCGTCGCCTCCTCAATCTGGATTCCGAGGAAGACGATGCTCTGTACATCGGTTGCGCCGGAGGTTGTGACACGGCATTGGCATTGTCCTTCGAGCTTCAACCGCCGGAGGGTAAGGTGGCGGCATTTCGTGTGAAGGTCTCCGGTTTGCGCGGCGGGCATTCCGGTGGTGACATCCACGAGAATCGAGGCAACGCCATCAAGCTGTTGACTCGAACACTCCTGCGATCGGGTGCTGTGGCGTTCCGATTGGCATCGATCCAAGGCGGTCAGTTGCGAAACGCTATTCCGCGCGAGGCCGAGGCAACCGTAGTGGGGTCACCCGAGTTGCTCGATACGCTTCAGATGGCAGCCGAGGCTGTCGTTGGAGAAGGCGTTCAGGAATCAGGTGAGCCGGATTTGGCAATCGATGTGGAGAAGGTGGCGTCCGGCGAAGTTACGGGCATTCTGTCAGAAGAGGCCACCAGGCGGGTGCTGGGAGTGCTGGCGGCCTTGCCGCACGGCGTGATCGGGATGCACACGAAGATGGAGAACCTCGTCGAAACGTCGAATAACGTCGCCACGGTCAAGAGCAGCGCCGGCGACGGTGGACGTACGATGACCGTCGAGATCGCCAACCTCTCGAGGAGTTCTTCGGCTTCCCGGCAGCGGGAGGTTATGGATCAGCTTGAATCCATCGGGCGATTGTCCGGTGCAACGGTTCATACGGGTGATCCGTATCCGGGATGGGAACCGAACCCGGATTCTCCGACCCTGGCGACTTGCATTCGTGTTTACAGGGAGCTGTTTGGGGAGGAGCCCCGTGTGGCCGCGATCCATGCGGGACTCGAGTGCGGAATCATCGGCGAGCGCGTCGGCGATGTGGATATGGTTTCGCTTGGACCTACGATCCAGGGTGCCCACAGTCCCGATGAACGCGTGTACGTCGCGGCTGTGCAGAAATCGTGGAAGTTCTTACAAACTATTCTCGGCGAACTGAGTAAGAGCTGAGCGGGTGGTGCGCGCTGCGTGCTATACTCTCGATGTAAGTCATTGCCTGTAATCGTCGGTTTGCGAGATCGTTGACTGGAAGCTCAGAGGAGGAACAGTGACGACGTTGCTCATGAAAAACCTTCATCTTGCCTTGTTCGGGCGAATCTTCTGCCGTCTCCTGATATTTGGCTTCGCGGTGCTAATTACAGGCCCATCGGCGGAGGCGGACAACTGGCCTCAGTTCCGTGGACCCGGCCGTGACGCCAAATCGAAAGAGACCGGGCTGCTTCGGTCTTGGCCGCAAGGCGGTCCCAAGGTCTTGTGGACGACGGAAGTGTGCGAGGGGTACTCTGCTCCCGCTGTCTTCGACGGCAGGGTCTACCTCAACGACTACGATCGGGGTGCCAAGGAGTGGCACGTTCGCTGCATGTCGTTGCAAGATGGAAAGGAGCATTGGCGGTTCATTGAGAAACGGCGGATTCGCCCGAATCACGGCATTACGCGTACGGTCCCGGCCGTTGACGGCAAGTACGTCTTCTCGCTGGATCCTAAGTGTGTGGTCCACTGTCTGGACGCCGAGACAGGGGAACAGCTCTGGCGGAAGAGTCTGGTGAAGGACTACGGGGCGACGATCCCGGCGTGGTACGCCGGTCAGTGTCCGCTGATCGAGCCGGATCGGATCATAGTCGCGCCGGGCGGTCGGGCCGTCATGGTGGCTCTGGCGAAGGAGACGGGCGAGCCGATCTGGGAGACGCCGAACCCGGAAGGTTGGACCATGTCGCACGTTTCGGTCATGCCGGCCGAGATCGGCGGCGTCAAGCAGTATCTCTACACGATGCTCAAGGGTGCGGTCGGTGTTTCGGCCGAAGACGGCAAGCTGCTATGGCATTTCCCCTGGAAGTTCAACATCGCCGTTCCCGTTTCGCCGGTGGCTCTGGGCGACGGGCGCGTTTTTTTGACGAGTTGTTACGAAGCTGAAACCGTTATGATCCGCGTTAAGCTTGAAGGTGACACGTTTGGGGCGGAGAAGCTGTTCAGCTTGTCACCGAGTGAGTGGAACTCGGAGACGCACACGCCTATCTATGTTCAGGATCACATGTTCGCCGTGGGTAAGAAGCGGCGCGGGTTGTTTACGTGCCTCGATGTTGACGGCAACCAGGTCTGGACGAGCCGGGACAAGGCATTTTTCGGATTGGGGAGCTACCTGCTGGCTGACGGGATGTTCTACGTGCTCGAGGGCAAAACCGGCACGCTCCGGTTGCTCGAGGCCAATACGACGGAGTATAAGGAGTTGGCCACCGCGGCGGTGCTGACAGGTCCTGACGTTTGGGCGCCGCTTGCACTATCGGACGGTAAGCTTTTAGTGCGGGACATGGCCAAGATGGTTTGTCTCGAGGTCGGCGGCGGTTGACAGGGCGAACACGGACGCGCTGCGGGCCGTATTCTGTTTGGGCATGGCGTCCGGGGCGGGGAATCCGCGAGGGCCTGTGGGCTGTTGAGGTTCCAACGATGATGGACGGCAAGGACAAGGAGCGAGCGGGCGGACTCGGGTCGTATCGTCTGGTTCGGACCATTAGTGGCAAAGGAGCAGGGCGGGGGCAGTTCAGCGAAGTGCTTCGGGCGGTCGCCGTCGACGACGCCGGGTCGGTCTACGCCGTCGGCGATTCGCATGTCAAGGTATTCGATGGCGCTGGTGACCTGAAGCACTCTTGGGCCACTGAGAGGCCGGGGTTCTGCATCGCCTTCGACGAGGGCGGGGCCGTGTACGTCGGTGAGCCCGGCCAGATCGAGAAGTTCGAACGATCGGGCAAGCGCATCAGCGTGTGGAAGGACGAGGAGCGGTTGAGTCTCGTGACGGCCATCGGGTTCTCGGGTGAGTTTGTGCTCGTAGCCGACGCACGCGGACGTTGTCTTCGCAGGTTTGATCGGCAAGGTCAGTGGATCAACAATATTGGAAAGGACAACCGTACGAAGGGCTTCCTGGTCCCCAACGGATACCTCGATTTCAACATCGATGCCGGCGGCATCATCGTCGTCCTCAACCCGGGGAAGCACCGCATCGAGCGGTACTCATTGACCGGCGAGCTGCTCGGGTTCTGGGGTCGGTTCGGGACTCGACGGCCGGAGGATTTCGGGGGTTGCTGCAATCCGACGAATCTCGCGCTGACGCGCGAGGGGCATATCGTCGTGACGGAGAAGGCAGGACCCCGGCTGAAGGTGTATGACGCGGAGGGGAAGCTGCTTGCCCTAGTTGGCAGTGAGGCTTTCGACGCGAACTGCAAGAACATGGATGTGGCGGCCGATGCGAAGGGGTGTTTGTACGTTGTGGATACGGTACGGCTGACGATCTCGGTGTTTGCACCCGAGACGAGTGGGGCGTAGGCATAAGGGGGTGTGGTTGCATGACGGCTGATCCGATAGAAGGCGATGACACGATGAAGCGCGGGCCGACTCGGCGTGACGTCCTGGGGCACGCGGCGCGGGGTGCGGGTCTCGTGGCCTTTGGCGGTGCGGCGTTTTATCTGACGAGCAAGGCTGATGCCGACGGTGTGTGGGTGATCGACCCGGAGAAGTGCATCAACATCCGGCTTGGCGCAACTGGTATCGAGGCGTGCGAGGAGTGTGCGACGAATTGTGTGCTCCCGATGTCGGCCGTACGGGCCGTCAATGATTTCGCCAAGTGCGGACGCTGCTGTATCTGCCCCGGTTACTACGAAGTGACCAGCGACACGGGGCCGGACGGTCTTCCGACGCGAAAGCTCTGCCCGCGCGACGCGATCGAGCGGGTGCCGATCGGTGAGGTCGATCCGGAAGACCCGCTCAATAACTTCTACGATTACTTCATTGACGAGTCGCTGTGCAACGGGTGCGGGAAGTGCGTGCTGGCGTGCAAGGAGCCGGCCGGTCTGAGCTCCCTGCGGCTCGAAGTTCGATATGACCTGTGCACGGACTGCAATCGCTGCTCGATTGCCATGGTCTGCCCGGAAGACGCTCTGGTTCGCATACCCGCCGACCCCGCCTGATGGAACCGCAGCAAGGCGCTGGACGTTCGCTCGACCGCGGTTGTGGTTCCAGGCGGTCGGTCTCGTGCGACGAAGGATCACCGCGGGATCCTTCGCGTTCGCGAGTGAAGCCTGCCGGTCTCCGGACCGGATTCGGGATTGATGCATGAGGAAATGGATGGTTCCAGGTCTGTTGCTTGCCTTGGTCGTTCCTGCGGTTACAGGCGAATCGGTTCTGGCCCAATACGTTCGCGAGACAGATGTCGTACCCACTGATGAGGACATCGGTGAAGGGTACAAGACGCCGCAGGTCCAGCGCCCTTTGCCGCGGGCGACGTGGTGGGATGCGGTCGATGCGGTTGTCCTGGCCGTGTCTCTGGGCTTGTCCGCATGGATTGTCATGCGCCGCCGAAACCGCCACGCCCTGGTCGCCTTGACGATTACCTGCCTCCTTTACTTCGGTTTTTACCGTGAAGGATGTGTCTGTCCCATCGGTGCCATTCAGAACGTGTCCGTTGCGATTGCGGACTCCACATATTCCATTCCGTACGTGGTGATCTTTTTCTTCTTCCTCCCGCTGATCTTCGCGTTGTTCTTTGGACGTGTATTCTGTGGCGGTGTATGTCCGTTGGGCGCGATTCAAGATCTGGTTTTGTTGCGGCCGGTACAAGTTCCGAGGCGGTTGGACAAGGGCCTGGGGATATTGAAGTACATCTACCTTGTGCTGGCCGTGTGGTGGGCAGTCCGACCCGTCGCGGATCGGGACTTCATTATCTGCCGGTTTGATCCCTTCGTCGGATTCTTCCGGCTGATCGGTCCGGGGGACATCCTTATCTTCGGTGCGGCGCTTTTGTTCCTCGGGATCGTCGTCGGCCGACCGTACTGCCGCTACCTGTGCCCCTACGGGGCGTTGCTCGCGCTTGTGTCGCGCCTCTCCTGGCGTGGGGTGACGATCACGCCGGACAAGGAGTTGGACTGCGGGCTGTGCACCGAGTCGTGTCCGTACGGCGCGGTGGATGAGATGCGAGCCGTTCGCTCGTCGTGCCTGTTCTGTGCGCGTTGTTTTGACTGGTGCCCGCGCGAACGGGTCAGACAGGAGGGGGAGGCGGCAGGAGGGAACCGCCTGACAGAGCCCCGGGAGTCGGCATGACGCGAAGCTTGCAGAGACTCATTGCCTGTCTGATCGGTGTGCCCGCCGGGCTGGCGGTCGCTGTGGCCGTCAGCATGCTCGTGACGGGGTACGTCGGGGCCGTCCTTCGCGCTCCGAGTGACAAAGAGCGGATCGCCACGTTGACTAAGGAGGCACGGGAGGATCTTTCGCGCGAGGGGGCGCTTACGGCGGAGTTCGAGCGGCAGACGGAGGTCTCCGTTCGGCACATAGCCAGGAGGGACAAGCTGACGAACGTGCTGGTCGTGGCGGTCGTGCTGTTTCTCGTCTGCGCGAAGTGGTTTGTCGCCCTGGCGGGTCGGCCGTTGCCATCTCCTCCTCGCATTCAAGGTCCGCGCACCTCAGGTGGTGGTGGGGCGCCGTCGCCGGAGGGTTGCGCGTGCGCGGAAGCCGGTGCATCGACGCCATGTCACGCTGATGACACCGAACAGGTCGATCCGGGTGTCATTGATGCGATTATCGAGAGGTATGGAAAGGATCAGAGTAAGGCCATACCGATTCTCCAGGCGGTTCAGCTACATTATCGATACTTGCCGCAACCGGCCCTCGAGATGGTGTGCGAGCGGACCGAGATCACGGCCGGGCAGCTTGCCGGGGTATCGTCGTTCTACACGCAGTTCCGGCATGCCCCCGTCGGTGAGCATATCGTAAAGGTGTGCCACGGGACGGCGTGCCATGTGGCCGGGGCTCCGGCGATCAACGAGGGAATCCGTCGTTACACCGGGATCGCCACCGACACGGATACCGATCCGCAGCGGCGTTTCACGATCGAAGAAGTGGCGTGCATGGGGTGTTGCACGCTGGCGCCGGTGGTGCAGATCGACGGGGTGACGCACGGGCACCTGACGCCCGATGCGGTGCCGGACGCGCTGGACCCATGTTTGAACCCGAAGCCCGACGGCGCAGTGCGTCGCAAGTCACGGCTCGGCGCGCCTGTCGTATC
>JAUXGE010000138.1 GCA_030622435.1 Planctomycetota bacterium | reverse complement strand
TGCAGGTAGATGGCTCCGGTCTTGTCTTGAAAAGCAATGAGCTTTGAGTCGGGTGACCAGGTCGGGCGGAAGCGAAAGACCTTCCCGTCCTCTGTCAGCTGCTTCGTCTCCCCTTTGCCGTCGGATTGTGCGATGTAGAGTTCATACTCACCGGCTGCATCCGAGAAATAGGCGATCCACTGGCCATCAGGACTCCAGACCGGATCGCGCTCGGCCACACCGTCCGTTCGTGTAAGGTTGCGAGGCGCCCCTTCCTTCGCAGGAACGGTCCAGATGTCGCCGCGGGCCTGGATGACGGCTCGCTTCCCTGTAGAGGAGATGCCCCCACCCCGGGCCAACTCGCCGGCATCAACATCATGCGGCCTGATCTTGGGTCGATCTCCCGGAATAGTCATTTCGATGCGCCGCGTTTCACCAGTGCTGAGATCGAGCAGGTACAGGTTTGCGCCGGTCTGAAAGACGATCTCCCCGCGGCCATCACCCCCGGGTCCGATCGAAGGCCATTTAACATCATACTGGTCGAACTGGGTGATCTGTTTGCGGCGTTTGGACCCCATATCATAGGACCAGATGTTGAGTCGGTGGTTGCGCCCGGCGTCCGAGAGGTAGTACACGAGATCGCCGTGCCACATCGGCAGGCTGTCAGTACCCTCCCAATCAGTGATCTTTCTGGAAGAGTGGTCGCGCAGGTTCAGAAGCCAGATGTCCGTGGCCATTCCGCCGCGGTAGCGCTTCCAGGTCCGCGCATCTCGCGAGTTCGGCGTGTAAGCGAGCCACTCGCCGTCCGCGCTGATCGTGCCGTTCGTGCCGTAGGGCGGTGGAAGCTTCGTGGCCAAACCGCCCGAAGCACCGACGGTCAACAGCTGTGACTGGCGACCCAGGCCAACGTAGCCGTTGCTGGAGAACAGCAGACGCCCGTCCTGTGTCCAGTCACACAGTGTCTCCCCGGCCGGATGGGACGTGACCCGGTGAGCGACTCCGCCACGCACGGGAATCGTGTACAGGTCCTGGTTGCCCTCGTAGTTGCCCACGAACGCGATTGTGGCGTTGTCGGGGCTGAACTTCGGGAACGTTTCCATGCCGGGTGGGCTGGCGAGCGGCTCCGCCCGACCGCCCTCGCGAGGTACCAGCCACAGATCATCGGCGTAGACGAACACGATGTGCGATACACCGACGTCCGGGTAGCGCAGCATGGCGGGATGAGGCTGCGTGTCCGCTTCGTGAACGGGCCGGACGGCTGGGGCAACACCAACGGCAGTCATAGCTGCCGACACCGGCCCGCTCTGCGCACACGCGGTCAACCCGGATGACATCAAGGCCAGTACGATGATTCTCAGGCACGACATGGACGATCCTCCTCTGGATTTCGTCGAGACTCCACAACGCTGACGCTAACAGGCCGAACCCATCGCGGGAAACCTGTCGAAACCTGCGTTTCGCAGGCGGACCCTAGGGTGGTGCGCGTCCGACCTGCTGTCAACGTTACAGACGAGGAGCGTAGTCCGTCCCTGACAGCACTTGACAAGTTTGTACGGAATAAGGTCCTCAGGACCTCACATCAAGGAATCCTCAGAGACCTTGCTAAGAATCGTCGTCGTCCTCGTCCCCCTCCTGAAGCTCTTCCGCCTTGTCTCTCAGCTCGTCGGCCTGGTCTCTCATGGCTTCCGCCTCATCTTCCAGATGCTCCGCCTCGGCCTCCATAAGCTCGTGCTGTGCCTCAAACTCGGCGGCACGCTGAGCATGTTCCTGCATTTGCATGTGGATCTGGTTGACGGCGTGGGCATGGGCTCGAGTGTCAAGGCGATGCGAATCAACGTGCACTTGCGCCTCACCGATGTGCTTGGCAAGACGTTCGACGGCGTGCCCGAGCGACTTGGCACCGTCTGATCCCGCGTCCGACCGACCGTCACCCGGCGCGTGGATCATTTTCACGAACGCACCGAAGATCTTATGGTCCGACTCGGTCCCGTAAACGAGGATCCCGTCCGACTGGGGGCTGACCAGAACCGGTACGTCACTGCGAACCATCAACTCGATCAGCGCCTCCCGCTTTCCGTCCGCGAGCTTGTAGACATGCTCGGTGGTCTCATCCCGATCGGGCATCTCGTCCCGCGTGATCATCTTCACGAACGCGCCGAAGATCTTCTGCTGTTTCTTTCCTCCGTGGACCGCGATGCCGTCGGGGTACGAGCTAACCAACACGGGAACGTCATCCCGGATCATCAGTTCGGTTAGCGCCTCACGGCGGCCGTCGGGGATCAGGAACTCCCCAATCTGCGCTTCTACCTTCACCTTCTCTCGACGCTCAGCCTTCTTCTCTCTTTTTCTCTCGACCTTCCTAACACTCTCTCTTTCAGCCCTCTTCTCCCTCTTCCGCTCGACCCTCTGTTCTCTCTTCCTTTCGACCTTCTTCTTCCTCTTCCTCTCGATCTTCTTCCTCTGCTTCTCGACCTTCGGACGCGGCGATACTGAAGAGCCGTCATCGTCCGAGTGGATCATCTTCACGAACGCGCCGAAAACGCGATGGTCCGACTCCGTCCCGTAAACCAGGATCCCCTCCGACTGAGGACTGACCAGCACCGGCACATCACTGCGAACCATAAGCTCGGTCAGCGCCTCGCGCTTCCCGTCAGCGAGCTTGTACACATGTTGGGTCGTCTCGTCCTGATCGGGCATCTCGTCCCGTGCAATCATCTTCACGAACGCGCCGAAGATCTTCTGCTGTTTCTTCCCTCCGTGGACTGCGATGCCGTCGGGCTGCGCGCTGACCAACACGGGAACATCTCCCCTGATCATCAATTCGGTCAATGCCTCGCGGCGCCCCTCGGGAATCAGGAACTCGCCAATCTGCGCTTCAACCTTCTCCTTCACACGGCGCTCGACCCGTTCCTTCCGGCGCTCTTCACTCTTGGCCCTGCGCTTCTCGACCTTCTTTTCCCGTTTCCTGTCGATCCTAGGTGACGCGGCTTCTGATCTACCGTCACCCGGTGCGTGGATCATCTTCACAAACGCGCCGAAGATGTGATGGTCCAACTCGGTCCCGTAAACCAGGATCCCATCCGACTGAGGACTTACCAGAACCGGCACGTCACCACGGACCATCAGCTCGGTAAGCGCCTCAAGCTTCCCGTCCGCAAGCTTGAACACTTGCTGGGTCGTCTCGTCCTGATCAGGCATCTCGTCCCGCGTAATCATCTTCACGAACGCGCCGAAGATCTTCTGCTGTTTCTTTCCTCCGTGGACCGCAATGCCCTCGGGCTGCGGGCTGACCAACACGGGAACGTCCTCCCGGATCATCAACTCGGTCAATGCCTCGCGGCGCCCGTCGGGAAGCCGGTACGACTGGATCAGACTATCAGCGTCGCCGACCGTGCCGAGATGCGGCGGTTCGGGAATGCGCGGTAGAACGGGCATTCGCGGAATTTCGGGCATTCGCGGAAGTTTGGGCATCCGTGGCATAGCCGGAGGCGCAGCATGCGGACCACGCACCTCACGGGGCTGGCACGGCTTGCAGGGTTTGCAGGGCTTACATGGCTTGCAGGGTTTACATGCCTTGCACGAGTCGCAGGATGCGCATGCAGCCCCGGCCTTGCCCTTACATTTCGCCTTCTTGGCCGTCTTTGCTTTTCTTGCCTTCTTGGCCTTCATCTTGGCGATTTCACGGCGTGGTCCGCGCTCGAGAGCCGCAGAGACCTCGGCCAATTGCCTGTTGAGCCGATCCAGCTCCCTCTTCAATTCGGAGAGCCGATCCTTCATATCATCCCCATCGTCGTCATCACCGGCACCCAGGCTTCCCAGGCTCAAGCCAATCGCGTGCCCGAGAGCCGCGCTGTACGCGGCGGACGCCGCCTCCGGCGCTTCGTGGGCGTACTGACCGGCGAGGTGCTTCTCATAGGTTGTCTTGGCACGCGCCCGGTGCCCTTTAGCTGCTTTGTCGCTCTGGCCGCAGCTGCTTGCCTCTGCGCATCCCCCGGCTTTCCCGGAGCACTTCTTCTCCTTGCAAGCCTTGCAGCCTTCGTCATGCTTGGACTTCGTGCAGGATTCTGTCACGACCACCGTCTTCGTTTTCCCAGACGCCTTCGACGGTTGCTCCTTCGGCGGAGAGGACTGCGCCGGCGTCGCACACCAACCGGCAAGTACAACTATCAGAGCCAGCGCGATTCCCGACGCCGACAACTTCGGTTTTACATTCCTGGTCATTACCATAGTCAGTCTCCTAGCAAAACGGACCGCTCGCCCGTTTGACATACCTATGCCCAAAACGGGCACACTTGTTGTTTCTTCACGAACGTACATTTTGGTCTGGAGCAGGGCTTCCGCATAAGCACGTCGGCCGCACGGCAGTAACGATGTCACCCAGGCGTCACAGCACAACTCGGACTCGGTACGTATACGGCCTCGAACCCACCAGACGAGTGGATGCCACCAATACAGAACGCCGACAAACATCTCCGCCCACACGACCCAATGGTCGCGGCGCCTGACATGCGCCAGCTCGTGGAACACCACCGCACGACGCCCGGCATCGTCGAGCTTGCTCCACAGGTCCGACGGTAGAAGCAGCCGCAGTCGCCGGAAACACCAGATCATCGGCGAAACACGTCCCTCGACCATCAGTGTCTCAGGTATGCGAGGTAGCCCCAGCGTCCGGACGGCTTCCGTCACCAGACGCTTGATCGATTCCGGTGCCGGCGACGCCGATCGCATTCGCCTCTGAAATGTGAGTAGACGCAAGACGCCAACCAGTGACAGCAGAGCCGCACCGCCCAGCCAGATGCTCATCGGAATCGGAGGAACACGACCGACCGCGTCACGCACTCCCAGCAGCCCCACGAACCATTGTCTCCATGGACCGCCCCATATGTCGCCGCCGTTTTCGGAATGATCAGCAGGCGTTTCATCGATGCCGGCCGCGTCGAGCTTGTCTACGGGTTTCGCCCTGACCGTGCGCGCCGGAGTCAGATGACGCTCGGCAGGCGAACCATCGGGCGTTGCCTCGCCGATCGCATGTTTTTTCTCCCCACCATCACCACCCCCAGCCGGGGCAGTGACTCTGGTTCGCCGGGATTCGGCTATCCGATTCGGAGGATTGAACGATTGTCCGGGAGGCGCGGTCGGCTTATCTCGGTCAGCCGGCACGACAGTCGGTTTCTTGTAGTCAATGCGTGGAGCGATTCTCGCCGGCCGCTCACGTGTCGTGCTTCGCGAGCGGTCTATGGATGAGAGAGCACCGGTACGTCCCACCCGATCAAAGGGCTGGGGCCGGGCGTGCTCGGGTCTGTAAAATAGGCCCGGTGGTCCGCCGGAGCCGGCCGCCTGGGCGAGCGTTTTCGGCGCTTCCGACTCCCGACGCACGGTGGGCGTATCCGATTCGGTCACATCACCACCGCTCGTCACATCAATTGCGCGGGCCACCGGGCTCCGCGAAGAAGGAGGTAGAGGACTTTGAAACGGCTGGACTTCTCGAATCGGCGATTCAGCCTCGTCGGTCCGAGAAGCAGCGTCGGTTGTCGCCGACCCGGGGTGTCGTAACGGGGACGCCGGAAGGAATGGCGCGGCCACCAGCCACAATAGGACTACCAGCCACATTGAATGTCGCGTGGCCGGTCGGCAGGGCAGCCACCGGGTCACCGCCGCAACGAGGAGGGCCAGCGGAATAACCGCGATTGCCGCCGGCCACAGCAGGTCCGTTGAAAAGGCGGGCCACATCCAGAGCTTTCCTCTCCGCCTACTGGCTTTTGCGCCGCTTGGGTTGTCCGTCCAACCGCTCGATCATCTTCTGCAGTTCCTCGATCTCATCGGACGTAAACTCTTCCGTGCGTATGAGCTGCAAGACAAGCGGACCGGCCGCTCCGTCATACAACTGCGTGAGCAGTGTTCGCAATCGAGAACGCGTCACCCTGTCCCTGGAGAGCCTCGCCCGGTAGACGAAAGCGAGATCCGACTTGTCGCTCTTGACGAAGCCCTTCTGCTCCAATCGCGTCAACAGCGTCTGGGCCGTGGTGTATGCGACGTGCCGACCTCCATCGTGAAGGTGCTTCAGCACTTGCCGGACGGTCGCCGGGCCCTTGTCCCACAACGTCTTGAGCACTTCCAGTTCTGCGTTGCCCATGTCGTATTGTCGAGCTGCCATCGATTATTCCGTCCAACAGGCCAGACCTACTACATGCGTCGGAGGAAGTCTACTACATTAGTCGGAGGCAGTCAAGGTTCACCTTCACGGATTACCTGTGTGTTACAGGATTGTACAAAACCCTACACATTGCCGGGCGCCGATCATGGAGCTGCAAATGTGCGCAAACAACGAAAGGGGCCTCCTTTGCCGATGGCACATTACGGATAGTGTTCGACTAACCAAGCCCTGGTCCAACCAGTCTACTCCTGCGGGCCGATGCCCGATCCTACCTGCGTGGTGTGGTCGGGAGCACCACAGAGCCCGCGGCCCATATCGAGGAAGAAGGAGTATTCCGGTTCCGTCGTCCGAAATATTTGTACCCCGCATCCGAATCCTCGGATGCGTACATGTTGATTCGTATCGGTACGCACTTGCCAAAAACACCATGCTTGCCCGGCAAGGTGTCCGCGAGGCGTACGCTGACAAGGGGTCCATGGGAGACTGAAGGATGTCTGCATTATTGCCGCGAAGAAGAACACTATTAGCACTGTTCGTCGCCATCGGTCTTACAGCGGTGTCCGCCCGGGCGGATACCGTCCAAAACAAGTTCTACGAAGCCTACTACGCCGAACAGGCCCAAGGGGATTGGAATCTGGCGGCAAAGTTGTATGAAACGGTCATCGGCGACCGTCATGTTGATGACGAGCTCCGTGCCATTGCGAAAACGCGATTGGCCGCCTGCCGGGAGGAACTCGCCGGCAGCGACTTCGCTCGACTCATGCCACCCGACGCATGGGCCTACGTGGAGCTCAAAAGCCCGGGCGACCAGGTGATCAAGCTGTTCGATGCGCTGGGCCTGCTGGCTGGAGCCGATGTGGTCCTGAACAAAGGGGAAAGACGGGTCGCCATCAGCCCCGTCTTGATCAAAGAGGCATTGGGCATACGTGGTGCAGCAGTAGCGATCACCGGCTTCGACATACAGAACCAAAGGCCGCACGGCGTCCTGGTTTTCCACCCCGGGGATCTCGGAGTGATTCGCGGCCTGCTCGAGACCGGGTTGCCCGTCGGAGGCAGCGCGGTCGAGCCCATCGGCGGATTCCCCACTTACAATGTTGAGAATGAGGTTTTCGTTACGCTCACTTCACGCCTCGTAGTGGCGAGTTGCCAACGCGGGAACATTGAAGGAGTTATCGGTCGTCTCACGGGAAGCAACAAACCTTCAATGGCCACCAATCCCGCCTTGAGCGAGATGGTTCAGGATCGCGAGGACTCCCTTCTGCTGTTCTTCGTCAACGCCAAGGCCATGATGCCGATGATCAAGCCCATGCTACTTCTCGGCACCATGGCGAACCGTGAGGTGGCGATGGCCCAGACCCTGCTGGACATTGACAGCTTCGAATCTCTGGCGGGCAGCCTCGGCGTGAATGACAGCGGACTCTTCCTCGATCTCGCCCTGCGCCTCGAAGAGGGTCACCAGAACCTTGTCTTCAACTTCTTCCGCACCCCGGCCATCAATCCGGAGATGTTCAAGTGTGTTCCCGATGGAGCGGCCGCGGTCCTGGTCGGCGCACTCAACAGTGCCGCATCACGCTACACCTCCAACGCCTCCGGCTCGACAAACGGTCCGCCGCCGGTCGCGGCCCTGGATATTGGCCGCGAGGTCTTTGCCAACATCACGAGCTTCGCCGTGTTCGCGCTCCCACCCAACGGGGCACCTCCTTCGGGTGGCCCACCGATTCCGGACGTCGCTCTGGCCATGACTGTGAACGATCCCGCCATGTCAGAAGCGCTTTGGACTCAGATGCTCGGCTTGGCGTCCTTCGCCTCCGGAGTGCCCGCTACGGCAGGGCCCTCTTCAACCATCGAAGGCACGTCCGTTCGCAGTTACCAGTTCCCTGACGGGATCACGGTCTACTTCGCGACGTCGGGCAATGACGTTCTGATCGGTTCGACGAAGGCTGCCATAGCCGCCTCGATCCGTGCGAGGACCGAAGACAGCTCCATCTTCCAGGACGAGGCCTTCGAAGCGAGCCTGGCACGGCTTACCAAAGACAGCACCCAGGCGCTGTTCCTCCAGGTTGGTCGCTGCGCGGCGATCGCCAAGCCGTTCATGTCCGAACGTGACCTGGCCGAGGCCGCGCCGGCGTTCGCCATGCTCGCCGACACGTCCGCCTCCATCATCGAGGACTATTCCGGGGAGATGTTCCGTACATCCACGCTGATAAGCGGTTTACCTGACGTCGGCGATTTCGTGTCTCAAATGGTCACGGCGGAAATCGGAAAAGGCGGGGGCCACAAAGGTGTTCACCACGCGACCAAGATCGGCAAGACCAAGACCTACAAGACCAAGACCGACAAATGGGATGATGCGTTGGAGGCCATCGACTCAGAGCTTCGCAATAACCCTGACAATCTCGAGCTGATCAAAGCCAAGTTCGACATTCTGGCTACTGGCAAGAAGGATCGCGACGCCGCCCTCGCCCTTGCGGAGTCCATTTACGAACAGTTCAAGGACAACGCCACCGCGCTCAACAACCTCGCGTGGGCGTTGCTGACCGAATGCAAGGCAGCCAAGTCCTACGGCCATGTCGCCGTCAAGATTTCGGCACGGTCCAACGAGCTGACCGACTACGGCAACTGGATGTTCGTCGACACGCTCGCCCTTGCCAAGTTCACGGCCGGTGATGCCGAAGAAGCCGTTAGCCTCGAAAACAAGGCAATCGAGTTATGCGGCGATTGCGGAGGGCTTGCTGAATTGAAGAAGGCCGTTGCCCGGTTCGAAGGCGGCCTCAATGAGTGACCAATGCTGAGCGCGTGCTCGCCCGCCAGCGGTCGTGTGGCACAGCCGCCCTCGGCTGTGAACCACCCGGGTAAACGGCCTGCGAGGACGCAGGCCGCTACGATCTCAGCGAATTAGGGCAGGTGATTCTCCCGGCCACGCCGGGAGGTTCACCTGCCACAGGGAAACGGCGGGGCAACATCTCGCCGGCTCAGAACAACGACCTGCCCTGCGGTTTCTTTGCGTCCACCGGTTCTTTCACGGATCCCACCCTGCCAACACCCTGTTGGAGCACTCGCCAGGTTTAGCAGACCGTTGAAGAAGTGTAGCGCCGCCCCTTGTGGGCGGCGAAAAGCCACTTCCACCGTCACCCACAAGAAGTGGCGTTACACCATTGCGGCGGACCACGTGTTTCTCAACGGGCTGTCAGGGCCACCGATCGTGAGCTTCCGGGTTCGGTACAGATTCAGCTCACACCCTCTTGTCTGCATCTGCCAAACCGCTACGATGCTCTGATTCCGACGGGTCCTACCGGCCCCTTGGATCGGAATTCGGCGTGTCGTCGGCGTGACCTAACGGTCCCGCCGCGTGCGTGATCGAGCGCCGCTAGCTCAATTGGATAGAGCATCGGTCTACGGAACCGAAGGTTAGTGGTTCGAGTCCACTGCGGCGTGGTTTTTCAGCACCCTCAACCGCATCCGGCTCCGATTCGTTGCCATGCGATGACGTGGGCGACCCCTTGGATGTCCCGTCGCCACGCAGGCTGGTACGCAGGCTTTCGGCGGCCTTCCCATCGGTCCCAGTCGCCCGTAGTCGGTGCCGCTCGGGCCGCGTCCGAAGGTCGGGTAGGCGTTCCAAAGCCGCAGCCCGATCAGAGATAACTGTGTGGCTGTACCGGCTCATGGTCAGGTTAATGTCGGAATGCCGAGCCAAGTCTTGGGCTTGCTTCGGGTGAACACCGGCACGGGCGAGATTCGTGATAAACGTGTGCCGTAGGGCGTGGAAGTCAATGCACCGACCCGCTTCGTCCCTATAGGCGAGGAAACTGCTTTTCTCTCGTCGCTTCCGCTCCTTCCCGTCAACGCCATTGACACGACCAGTGCGGCTGGGCGGTTCATGCTCGTCGTCCTGGCCGGAGCTGCGGAGATGGAGCGAAACCTAACACGGGAACGGACCCGATCGGCCATGGCCGTCAAGAAAGCGAATGGTAAAAGGGTGGGGGCGGTTCCTTACGGATACGACTTGGCGGACGACAGGATCACGCTGATTCTGAACGATACCGAACAGGCCGTCCTTGTGCAGATTAGGGAGTGGAGGGCTAGGGGCTTCACGCTCCGGATGATAGCCGACACCTTGACCGAGAGGAACGTCTCAACGAAGACCGGCAAGTCCAGCCGATGGACCCACTCAGCCGTTGCCCGAATCCTCAATCGAGACACAGGGCGAAGGCAATCTGAAGACGCAGAGTGCGTTGGAGGCGTTGCCCGATTAACATGGTGTGCATGGCATCGTTCCTTGCCAGGCTATTCCGAGCGATAGTCGGCGGTCGTACCGCTAACCAGGTAGACACTGCTCAAGGCTTGGCATCATCGCTACTGGCTGAGTTTCGGCTCGCCGATCGGGATGTCGTTCTATGTCTTGACGATTCTTGCGAGCTAAGGGTCTTCATCGAGGGAGAGGAATCCTCGACTTCTCGTGAGATTCGGGAGTTCCTGCTGTTTTTCGCCAACACGCCGGCAGCACATGCCTTGTTCTCCGCAAAGCGATTTGCGGCCCTCAGTTACCCTTTCACGTCTTGGACGGAAATGCATGGAGCACGCGGCAAGCATGGTAGGCTGAAGAAGTCTATGCTCGAATGGCACTGCCGTGGTTTTGGCTGATTCATTGGCGCGTAGCTCCCC
>JAUXGE010000217.1 GCA_030622435.1 Planctomycetota bacterium | reverse complement strand
GGACTGGTTACCCGCAGGGTCCCAACGAAAGGTTTCCGTATGTCTCACAACATGACATCCTCCTTCCCCAGGCTTTTCCTGGCGCAAACGAAACGAACCCATGTGAAAGTCTGACTGGAACCACCCGCCCCCATCGCCCCGGGTGCCGCCGTCGTCGTACCGGTCGGATAAGCAGACCCAGCCCCCCGCCTTCTGGCTAGCGACGTAGCCATCCCCCGACTCGCGCTGAGGGATTAGATTTGGGGAGATTTGGCGGACAGATTTGGGGGACAGTCACCGAAGATTAGAGATTAGGGGGACAGAGATTAGGAGGACAGTCACCGATTGTTGTTGACATTGCCACGGCATCGCGTGTTTTCCCGCCATGCCACGTATCGCCAGGACAGTTGTGCCCGGGCTCCCGCATCATGTCATGTAGCGGGGCAACAATTGTCAGGCCGTCTTTTTCGTCGAGGATGACCGTCCCGCCTACCTCGCGTTGCTGAAGCAGCGATCCGAGGCTTACGGGTTGGAGATGGACGGCTTGTCGCCTCAACCCGTCCGGCTATCCAGTTCTTCCTGGTAGCGTCGCATTACGGCCTGGCGGGTAATCAGGCCTTCGACGTGAGACGTGTCGGCAACGTCGGCGACGGGCAGCGATTCGACGTCATTACGCGCGAACCGATCAAGTACGACATCGAGTGTCTCGTCGGGGCTGATCGTAGGCACACCCGCCCGAACAAGCTCCCCGACGACAAGCAGCAGCACGGCCTCGGGCTGGAGCAGGGCGGTGTGCACATCGTGACCGGTGAGCATGCCCTGGTAGACTCCCTGCTCGTCAACTACCACGAAGTCGATGGCCCCCGTTTCACCGGCCAGATCGATCACGCGCTGGAGCGGATCCTCCGGATGCACGAATTGTGGGGTGAGGGTTTCGACGTCTTCGACCGTGATGCGCCTCAGAATCGTGAGGTCCGTCACCGTACCGATGCGAACGCCGCGGCGCCTGAGCTTGAGAGTGTAGATGCTGTCGCGCAGCATCAGCTGCGCGCCGGACGTTGCGATGATCGCGGCGAACATGACCGGCAGAATCACGACGGGCGCACGGGTGATTTCATAGAGGATGACGATCGCTGTCAGCGGGGCGTGCGTTGTTCCCGCGACAAGGGCCGCCGAACCGACCAGCGCGTAGGCCGGCGCACTAGATGAGTGGATGACGCCCATCTTGGCGAGTGCCACTCCAAACGCACCGCCAAGCGCGGCACCGAGGAGTAACGACGGTGCGAAAACACCGCCGGACCCCCCACTACCGAGTGTCAGGCAGGTAGCGACCAACTTCAGGAAGAACAGCATCACCAGCCCGGTCACCGTCATCTGGCACAGCTCCGATCCGAGGATCGCCTGAATGGCCGGATAACCGTTGCCGAAAAACGCCGGCATCTGGTCCGAGCTCGTCCCCAGCATGTGAAGCACGCCGAGCACACCGAGGCCTACCGCACCCAACGCCGGCTTGAGCGGCTCCGGGAACCTGATCAAGTCGGTGAGGTCTTCCGTGAAATACAGCGCCCGAATGAACAGGACCGCCCCCAGCGCGCACAGGATTCCGAGGATCAGGAAGAGCGGAAGCTCGACCGGGATGAACTCGTACCCTCCGTGCCGCAGGGCTTGAACCTCGAAGATGGCTGCGTCCTCGCCACTCAGGACGTGCATGACCGAGCAACCGATCACGCTGCTGAAAACCACGGGGGAGAACGTCCGAAACGAGAAATCCCTGAGGAAGATCTCGAGCGCAAAGAGCACACCGGCGATAGGGGCGTTGAAGATCGCGGCGATGCCGGCCGAAACCCCACAGGCCACGACGATGCCCCGCTGGCGACGTCGGATGTGGAGGTGATGCCCGATGGCACTGCCGATCGCCGCGCCGATCTGGATAATAGGCCCCTCCGTCCCCGCAGAACCGCCCGACCCGATGGTCAGCGCGCTGGCGACCGCCTTGGCCGACGCCACGCGCGGTCGAATCTCACCGCCTCCGCGATAGAGCGCATCCATCACCTCCGGTACGCCGTGCCCTTTGGCCTCCCGTGCGAAGTAACGTGTGATGAAGCCCACGAGCAGGGCGCCGACGGTCGGCAGCACGATGAGCATCCACGCACGACCTCCGAACATCCCTCCATAGGAACCTTCCCCATAGGCGAATCGCCTCGCGATTTCGATCAGAAAGAAGAACACATGGGCGAAAATGCCGGTAGCGGTGCCGATCAGAATCGAGATCAGCAGCATGAGCGTGTCATCGCCCACCCCGACTGCCGCGACCTTCTGTCGAAAGCGGATTCGAAACCGCTGGCTACGAACGGCGAGTTTTCTAAACGATCGCGTCACGACGCTCACTCTGGATCACACAAAGGATGGAGCACCGTAACAATGGGCGTGTGTGTCTGCAAGCGACTGAACCTGGAGGTGGATTGACAAGGGTCCGTAGCACAATCGGCGGACCCTGAGAATCCGTGGCCAAATCGTTGTTCCGCACCTGCGGAATGTTGTCCTGCCGTTGTCGTGAGGCAAGTGAACCCCCGGCGTGGCCGAGAGAACCATCTGCCCTACTACGCTCATGGGTCGGGCTCCTTTCAAATTGCCGGAATCTCGAACGCAGATTGGCCTCATACGTCCGTCCCATTCGGGAACAACCTCGATTGGGACCTCGATACGTTGTACAATAGGGCTCATGAGCGGCAAATCACAACCAACGGTCGGGCGCGATGTCTATATCCACACGACCGCCTACGTAGGTGGAGACGTCGTACTCGGCGATCAGGTTGCCGTGATGTGCCAGGCGGTTATCCGGGCGGATTTCGCGCCGATCCGGGTCGGTTCGCGCGTCAACATCCAGGATGGTGCGATTCTTCACACGGACGATGGGACCCCTCTGCATCTTGCGGATGAGGTGGCCGTCGGCCACCGTGCCGTCCTCCATTGCCGGCGAATCGGGCCGCAAACACTGATCGGAATCGGGGCGATCCTGCTCGACGACTGCGAGGTCGGCAGTCGGTGCATCGTGGCTGCGGGAACGGTCTTGCCGCCGGGAACGATCATCCCGGACGGCTCCGTGGTGATGGGAATTCCGGGTCGGGTCGTACGGGAGGTTGGTGAACGTGATTTGTGGGCCATCGATCGGGCCGTGCAGAATTACATTAGGGTGGGCCGCCTCCACGCCGAAGGACGATACCCCAATATTGCGTCGCCGTGACCGAATCACTATCCGGCGGCGTTTTAGATAGGTGGGCCGTTCCGCCGGCGTTATCGCTGTGTCGTTCGAGACTGATCCGTGTTTCGGCACAACGCAACTCGTTATGGTTGCGTTGGTTATAAACGGCGTGCGAAATTCCAATGGCCGCCGCACCGGATCGGGTGCACACTACCATATAGCAAAGTGTACCCGTTTGAACCTGCGGGCGGAGTAGAACCGACACGCCACTGTTGGGTGGCCCATCGGTTTACCCGTGGGGGACGTTGATCGTAGTGTCCCCCACCTCTCGAGAGGTGGCCCATCCAGGGGCGACCCCTTGAATCAAGCTTGTAGGAGCGCAAGGAGAGCCCTTCTTCGACAGGCCGTCGGAGATGAGGAGGCGTCATTGTGACAATGAAATCTTCTGTTTCCTGCAAACTTGGGCCGATTCGAGACGTCTGAATATGTGAGCCGTATTGCGCGCGGACCACGTGGTCCTGAGCGAGGACCTGAATCCGACTACAGAAACCCGAGAGACCGTGAGCAAGAGCCCTTTAAGCCAACCCGGCGCTGACAAACCGTCAGCCAACGATTCCCCGACGTCGGGCCACGTGGAATCTGCGCCGAGAATTTTGGGGGATTTCGAGATTCGCCGCGAAATCGGGCGCGGCGGCATGGGGACGGTCTTCGCAGCTTGGCAGCAATCGCTTCAGCGTACCGTGGCCGTGAAGATCCTGAACCAGGCGGTCAGCTCGTCATCGACGGCCGTCGTCCGCTTCCAGCGCGAGGCGCAGGCGGCGGCGAAGCTCCACCATCCGCACATAGTGCCGATTTTCGCCTTTGGTGAGGATGACGGAGTCTACTACTACGCGATGGAGCTCGTCGATGGTCCCGGGCTAAACGCGGTCATAGCGGAGACGCGGGAGCGTCATCTGGCAGATACCGCGTCATCCGACCTCGCCGAGACGCTGCCATTGAGCCGGACCCCAACGGGTGCGGTTGCGAGCAACGACCCGGCAGTGACCCGGAACGGGACAGGTCGATCCGATACAACGGATTCGGCGATAGCCGCCGCGGGTCTCCCCGAAATCATCTCGTCCGACGAACATTTCCATCGCGTCGCAGAGCACATGGCTACAGTGGCCGATGCCCTGGATTACGCCCATTCGCACGGTGTGATTCACCGAGACATCAAGCCCCACAACCTGATTCTCAACAGTGACGGCAAGATGCTCATTTCGGATTTCGGTCTGGCCCGTCTTGCGGAGCAGCCCGGTGTAACGGTAACCGGCGAGTTGATCGGCTCCCCCCTCTACATGTCTCCGGAGCAGGTTTCCGGTGACCTGGGCAGCGTGAACCATCGGACCGACATCTGTTCCCTCGGGGCGACGATGTACGAATGGCTTACGCTGAAACCGCCGTATCCCGGCGAGACGCGGGAACAGGTCATCAGCAAAATCCTCACGTCCGAGCCGCTACCTCTGCGCGTGCACAACCCGCGCATCCCCGTCGACTTGGAGACTATCTGCCTCAAGGCCGTCGAGCGTGATCCGAACCGGCGCTATCAGACCGCCGGTGAAATGCGTGATGACCTCGAGCGATACACCGCCAGCCAGCCCATCCAGGCTCGACGCGCGAGCCTGCCGACGCGGTTGGGCAAGGTGATCGCCCGCCATCAATTCGTTTCGCTGTCGGTGTTCGCGTTGCTGATCGCCGTTGTCCTCGGGTGGGCGTTGATCACGTCGCGACAGGAGGTCAAGACACAAACGGCCGCCGCCGAGCAGGAAGCGGAGCAGACCGACAAGATCCTGGGTTACCTCGACGCACTGCCGTTGGAGATCGGCGGTCCTTTGCGGCTTGCAGAGAAAGCCGTTCCAATCCTCACGTCCGAAGGGGCCGACCCGTCTGCCGTCGGGACACCAACCGGAATAGCCGGGCGCGCTACGTTGGACTTCTATGAGGATATGGTCGCGGAGGCCAGGTCGACTCCCGCCCCAGGTGGTGAGGAGAATGCTGCCAACCCGGTCCTGGACCACGCAGTCGAGCTGTCGCGCACGGATCCGGACACGGCACTCGGAATAGTAGACGCCGTTCTCGCGGGACAACCGGGCACAATCGAGGCGATACAGCTTCACGCTGCGTTATGCGGTCGTCTTGGTCAGTTCGAAAGAATGTTGGAGGACGCGGAGACACTGATCCGTCTGGAGGATGTCGACAATCACGCTTTGGAATGGCGCGGTCTGAGCTTCATGCTGCTTGGCCGCCTCGAGAATGGTCTTGTGGATCTGGATCGCGCCGTCGAGATCGGAGGTCGTTCCGCATGGCACCTGGCACTTCGCGGATTGCTTCTGATCAAGGCTGAACGTTTGCTCGATGCCCTGAGAGACTTCGATGACGCACTGGCGCTCGAGCCCGATGCGATCACGGCTCTGTTGGGGCGGGCCTGCGGGCGAGCCGGTGTGGGGAACATCAGCGGGGCGCTGGACGATTTGACTCACGTGCTTGAACTCGACCCTCAAAACGCTGATGTGCTGGCACTGAGGGGTGACCGTTACGTTGAACTGACGGATTTCGAGGCCGCCGAGCACGACTATGAGCAGGCGATGGATATTTCAGGACGGACCCCCACGATGATCATGCGGTATTTCTCCGCCGTCACTCAGCGTCGGAACCTCTCCCGCGACGGCGTGCCTGACGCAGATACCCCACGTGAACCCGACACGACCGACACCGACACAGGCGCCGGTGACGAAGTGGATGAGTCCCAGAGTGGTGCCAACGCCGACAACCGGCGGCATCAATCACCGCCTGATCTCGCTCAGAACGGCCCGTCGTCTGTCCTTTCGTAGACGTTGCCGGACCGCGTGCCATCCCAATGACTCACATATCCACCCCTCCGCCAGTAGAGGAATACATGTACGGATTCTACTTGAATTCCGGACCGGCCATGTGGTATAGTGAGTACTGTGTCGCTTGGCGTATTTGCATGTCACAAAGCGTCCGAGCGATGCTGAACGCCGCGATAACGGGGAAGGGGACTTGCGGTGGGTACGCCGCACCGATTGATTGCATGTCGAATCGGATGCCTGTCGTACGGTGCCCCTGGGAGGCAATGCCATGTTCAGTCCGATTAGAGCGATCCTTCTTCTCACCCTTGGCACCGTGACTGTCGCTGGCATGACGGCCGGTGCTGCAGTTGGACAGTCACGATCGATCGTAGAAGTCATGGACACGGTTTCCATCGGCGTCGCGGCCGGAGCGCCGGCGGTTGAGGATCGTGACACGATGGCTCAGGCCGGTTCCGGTGAGTCGCATGACGCCACGGGCGGAGCCGTTCTCTCCGTGGGATCGATCGGTCCGGACGTGATCGTCGGCGATTTGCAGAGTGTTCTTCGCTTTGGGCGGATCGGTGACATCACGGCCTATTCAGTCGGCACGACGCCCTGCAACATGGGCAACGAGCGCGTGAGCTGGATAGCGTCCATAAACGCCCATCCGGTGTATGTGCAGGGCATGTACCGGCTTGCGGAGGGTCGCTTCGAGCAGATCGGGATGAGTTGGGCGGTGCACGGTTTCTACGCGCTTTCACAGACCTTCTGTTGGCCTGGAACCGGGAATGTTTGCGGGGATCCGACGAACGGGAGCCAACTCGGCGTGCACTGCTCCACCGAGAATAGTCACTATCTCAACGGCGTGCAGTTGAACATGAGCCTCCGATCCGACATCGACGCTCACTCGGGGTATTTTCCCTATCCATGGGAAGGGCCCGACTGGGAAGATCTGACGGATAAGCGTATACAAGTGCACGATGCCGACCTCGATCCGGACCTCAATCCCGGGGCCCTCTTTTTCATCGAAGCTCACTACATCGCCGCTGATGAGGCCGCCGCCGGGAACGGCAATAACAGCGCATCCTACCGGCGGGCGGCCGTTTACGAGCAATCTCCGAACATCTTCCGGGTTACGCCGACCAGCGTGACCCAACGCGAGCAGCCTGCCATTCGTGCGTGGAAGGATACCGACCTATCGGTGCATGAGACGGATATTCAGGTTCCCGGTGAGGGATTGTTCATTCTCGCCGCCAAAGCCACCGAACTCGACGACGGCTTCTGGCATTACGAGTACGCGTTGCAGAATCTCAATTCCGATCGTTCGGCCGGGTCGTTCAGCGTTCCCCTAGGACCAGGGACCGTGGTCGAGAACGTTGGCTTCCACGACGTGGACTACCACAGCGGTGAGATCTACGACTCGACGGACTGGCAGGCTACGGTGGCGGACGGCGCAATTACGTGGTCAACCGAGGCCTACGACGTCAATCCGCATGCCAACGCCCTGAGGTTCAGCACGCTCTACAACTTCCGGTTCGATGCGGATGTGCCCCCGCGGTCGGCCACCGTCACGGTCGGGTTGTTCAAACCAGGCATACCGGAAGAAGTGACGGGGCTTTCGATCGCCCCGGACGTCGTAGGTCCGGATGTGATTGTCGGAGATTTGCAAAGTCTTCGTCGCTGGGGGCGAGTCGGCGACATTACGGCCTACTCGGTCGGCACGATCGCCTGCAACATTGGCGACGAGCGCGTGAGCTGGATAGCTTCCATAAACGCCCATCCGGTGTGGGTGCAGGGCATGTACCGACTCAAGGAGGGGCGCTTCGAGCAGATCGGGATGAGTTGGGCGGTGCACGGTTTCTACGCGGTTTCGCAGACCTTCTGCTGGCCTGGAACCGGGGATATTTGCGGGGATCCTACGGACGGGAGCCAGCTCGGCGTGCATTGCTCCAACCCGAATAGTCACTATACCAACGGCGTGCAGTTGAACATGAGCCTCCGATCCGACATCGACGCTCACTCGGGGTATTTTCCCTATCCATGGGAAGGGCCCGACTGGGAAGATCTG
>JAUXGE010000031.1 GCA_030622435.1 Planctomycetota bacterium | reverse complement strand
TGATTCCGACGCTGGCCGACCGATCCAACGGGGACTCGACGGCCAGAGCCCGCGACCTGCTCGAGCGGGTCGGGCTGTCCGATCGGCTGGATCATCGCCCCGCGGAGCTTTCAGGCGGAGAGCGACAACGTGTGGCAATCGCCCGCTCGCTTGTCAATCGCCCCGTCCTGCTGCTCGCCGACGAACCCACGGGTAACCTCGACGGGAGAACCGCCCAGGCCGTCGCGGACCTGTTGCTGGAGGTGCACCGCGATGAGGAGACCGCGCTCATCGTGGTCACCCACAGTGAGGCATTTGCGGGGCGTTTCTCCAGGCGGTTGAATCTCGTAAACGGCATGTTGGCCGGGGAGTGAGAGAACCGCTGTGCGGCTGATCAATCTTCAGAATCGCAGCCTTCGGTTCCACTGGCGGATGAACCTTGCCGTCATGCTGGGTGCAGCCGTGGGCACGGCCGCTTTGACGGGTGCCCTGCTCGTCGGGGATTCCATGCGCGGCAGCCTGCAAGAGGTAGCCCTCGATCGGCTGGGTCGCGTGGATTATGCGATGGTCTCTCCTCGCTTCGTGCGGGAAAAACTGGCCTCCGACATCACCGCGTCCGAACCGTTCACACGGCACTTCACCCACGCCTGCCCCGTCATGATGCTGCACGGCTCCGCGGTTCACGCCGAATCGCGCACGCGGGCCAACCGGGTCAACATCCTCGGAGTGGACGAATGCTTCTGGGATTTGGCCGGCTCGGATGGCGCGTCGGATGTTCCGACGCTAAGCGGGCGGTCCGTCATCCTCAACGAGCCCCTGGCAAGGGAGCTCGGAGCACACGTCGGACAGGATATCCTCGTGCGGATGGGCAAACCGAGTACCCTCTCAACGGAAACACTGCTCGGTCGCAGGGATGACACAACTGCGTCACTTCGTCTTACGATCAGCGGGGTAATTCCGGCCGAGGACCTTGGCGCATTCAGCCTCCGACCACGCCAGTTCGCCCCGCACAACCTGTACGTCCCACTGGACACGCTCCAACGCGCCGTTGATCGGCGCGGGCGCGTCAACACGATTCTCGTGGCCGGAAAGGTCGGAGACGATACACCCCCGGACGCTCAGCTCGATGCCCTCCACGGGCTGCTTCGAAGTCGATTGACTCTGAGGGACGTCGGGCTGCGCATACGAACCGACGACAAGCTCGGTTACGTTTCCATCGAGAGTGAGACAGGCCTGGTCGAGCCGATCTTCGAGAGACTCGGCCAATCGATCTTCCCTCTGCTGAGCCGTCGACAGACTTCGATCCTGACCTACCTGGCCAACAGCATATCCGTCGAACGTTCCGGGGAGGCGTCGATCGGCGAGCCTGCCGACGGAATGACCGACGGTGAGACCGGAACCGAGCCCGCGGCATCGTCCGAGACTATTCCCTACTCCACCGTTTCGGCGATCGACCCGAGGTTCGAGATGTGGTCGTCGATGAAGGTGATCGGCGGCGCGGGTCCGGATTCGCTGCAATCCGGCGAGATCGTCCTGAACGAGTGGGCGGCGGATGGGCTGAGCGCAAAGCCCGGAGATCGAATCACGCTGCGTTACTATGACGTGGGTCCATTCGGTGAGTTGGAAGATCGAGAGGCCGCCTTCGCGCTGCGCGGTGTTGTAGCACTCGAGGGGGTGGCCGCCGATCCCGGTTTCACGCCGGAGTACGCCGGCGTGACGGATGCGGCGAACCTGCGCGACTGGGATCCGCCGTTTCCCGTGGACTTCAGTGTCATCCACGACCGCGATGAAGCCTACTGGGAAACCTACCGCACGACTCCCAAGGCCTTTGTGACGCTCGCCGACGGCCGGAGGCTGTGGGCTTCAGACGGTGATCGTTTCGGGCGAGCCACGTCCGTGCGGATTACACCGGAGCAGGGCGCGCCGATTCTCGATATGGCTGCCCGTTTCGAGCGGGTCCTGCTGACTTCACTCGATCTGAAACAGAGCGGTATCGAGTTCGAGCCCGTCCGTGCCCGGCTTGCCGAGGCCGGGAAGGGGACGACGGATTTCGGCGGGCTGTTCATCGGCCTGAGCTTCTTCCTCATCGCTTCTGCTGCCATGTTAGTGGCACTCCTGTTCCGCTTGGGCGTGGAGCGGCGGGCCGGCGAGGTCGGATTGCTGCTGGCAACCGGATTCTCATCGCGCACCGTCAGGCGTCTGCTGATCGGTGAGGGCGCGATCGTCGCCGGTGTGGGTGGAGTAATCGGTCTGATCGGTTCCGTCGGTTACGCCTGGTTCATGCTGACGGGGCTGCGATCCTGGTGGGCCGGCGCGGCGAACATGCCGTACCTGCGTCTGCACGCTTCATACACGAGCATTCTGATCGGTGTGATGGCGGGTTTCCTCATTGCCGTGGCGTCCATCGCTTGGTCGCTGCGCGGGCTGACGCAACGCTCCCCACGTGCACTGCTTGCCGGATCAATCGCATCCGGCAGGGGTTCGGTCACCGCACGACCCGGCACCTTGTCGTTGTACGCTGCCGTGGCCGCTTTCGTTGTTGCATGTGGATTGGCACTGCTGCCCGCCACGAACGACGCCATGTCCGAGGCTCTCACCTTCTTCACCAGTGGCTCTGCCATGCTGGCGGGATGCTTGTTGTTATTACACAACAGGCTGCGAGCTACACAAACCGGCGCCGTCGAACGCCCCGGCATCTGGGCTGTAGCCCGCCTCGGTGTTCGCAACGCTCGACGGCAAGCCGGCCGGAGCCTGTTGACCGCAGGTCTGATTGCCTCCGCAACCTTCCTCATCGCAGCCCTCGAGGCGTTTCATCTCGACATCGACACGGACGTGCACAACCGCCGGTCCGGCACGGGCGGCTTCGCCCTACTGGCCGAATCCACCGTTCCCCTGCCCTTCAATCCCGACACTCCGGAAGGGCGCGACGCGCTGAACATGGCCTCGAATACAAATGCGGTCCTCGACGGCGTCGAGATCATGCCGTTTCGCCTTCGACCGGGAGACGAATCCAGTTGCCTGACCCTGTACAGGCCGGCCAAACCGAGGATTCTCGGAGCAACCGAGCCAATGATCCACCGCGGCGGTTTCCGATTCACGTCCTCAATGGCGGAATCCGACGAGGAGCGGGCAAATCCATGGCTTCTGCTCAACCGCACATTCGACGACGGCGCCATTCCGGTCATCGGCGACGAAGGGGCCGTCAAGTGGCAGTTCCACCTCGGGTTGGGGAAAGATTTCATCGAGACCGACGAGCGCGGCCGGGAAGTGCACCTCCGGTTTGTAGCCCTGCTGACGGGCACCGCCCTGCAGAGCGAACTCGTCGTATCCGAGTCGGAATTCAAACGCCTGTTCCCTTCGATCGGCGGACATGCTTTCTTCCTTGTGGATACCGCCGAGGCCGGTGCATCGACCGCGACAATCGAAGAGACATTGGAACGCGAACTCGGCGAGTTCAGCCTCGACGCCGGTTTGACGGCGGATCGGCTGGCGGAATACGTCACCGTACAGAACACCTACCTGGCGACGTTCCGTATGTTGGGCGGTTTCGGCCTCGTGCTGGGTACGATCGGGCTGACGGCCGTCATGCTTCGCAATGTCTGGGAACGCCGAGGTGAGCTGGCACTGCTGCGGGCGCTGGGTTTCTCACGGGGTGCGCTGGGCTGGCTCGTCCTTGCCGAGAACATCGCGCTGCTCACAGCCGGTCTGGCCACCGGCTTCGTTTCGGCGATGCTGGCGATCGCACCCCACATCGCCGCTCGCCCCCACACCGTTCCGTGGGCGTCCACGGTCATAACCCTCGTCGTCGTGTTCGCCACCGGCCTGATCGCAGGCGTCGTCGCTCTCATTCCCACCCTGCGGGCTCCGCTTCTGCCGGCTCTGCGCGCGGAGTAGACAAATGACACGAATTCCACACCGATGATCGTGTTCGGCCCATTTATCGGTCCTGCCGCAGGCGTCGCAACGTCGATGCTTTGGACCGGCACATCGCTGTTCTTCACGGCGGCCGGCAAACGCATCGGTCCCACTGCCGTCAACGCCTTGCGCATCCTCCTGGCGATCGTCCTGCATGCCGTAACGTTCCGGCTCCTCAGTGGAGCCTGGATTCCCGACGCTGCAGCCGGGCAGGTGCTCTACCTGGCCGCTTCAGGTGTCATCGGTCTCAGCATCGGCGACCAAGCGCTGTTCACCGCATTCGTCGAGATCGGGCCGCGGCTCTCCATGCTGATCATGACGACGTCACCGCTCTTCGCGGCTTTTTTCGGCTGGGCAATATTGGACGAAGCCCTCGCCCCTGCTGCGTGGCTGGGGATTCTGCTGACCATCGCCGGTGTCGCCTGGGTTGTGGCGGAACGGCCGAAGGTCAACCCGTCCGGACAGACGCCGCGCAGGCTGCGTGGCATTCTCTTCGCCCTCGTCGGTGCCGCATGTCAGGCCGGTGGGCTCCTGCTCAGCAAGCAGGGCATCGGACACGGCTGGCTGCCGCAGGATCAACATATTTCCCCACAAGCAGCCACCTTCATACGTCTCGCATTCGCCGGTGTCGGTGTGTTGCCCATCGTCCTTCTGCACGCACACCGGGAGGGGAAGCGACGCCGAGTCGGCGTCCTGCCTTCCCGCATCGGCACGCTCCGTACCGGCCTCATCTTCGTCGGGTGCGGCGCGGTGGTCGGGCCGTTCCTGGGCGTGTGGATGTCGCTGGTCGCTTCGGATCTGGCACCACTCGGTGTTGCCCAGACACTGTGCTCCTTGCCCCCCATCTTCCTGCTCCCCTTCGCCGCGATCATCCACAAAGAGCACATAGGCCCTCGTGCCATCCTGGGCGCCGTCATCGCCGTCACAGGCGCCGCACTGCTCTTCGTCCAGCCGTAGAATCCGTCAAAAGGTTCACTATCCCGGGTTTCTCACCGCGGAGAACGCTGAGAACGCCGAGGTTCATTCATTGCAGGGCTTTTCGAATCGTACGGCCTGATACTCATCCCGTTGACAAAGTGCGCTTTGCAGTCCGACGTCCGGGGGCAACATCTTGCACGCTGCATGTCCGCTTCTTGACAGTCGCGGTTCTGATTGGGAGCCCAGCCTATTGTTGGGATTCGTATTATTGATCAGGTCGAAGACGAAGCCGTTATTGCTTTCGGCGCAGCGAACGCAGCTTGCCCCTCACCCGTCTGGCGTTCCGCCGTGCGACGAGGTGGGCATACTCGGTGAATCCGGGTTTGGGGAAGATCCTGTCAAGCTCCGCGGACATCTCCTTTGTAACCGGGATCTTCAACGCCTCGATGTTCTCTCGGAGCTGCTCGAGCCGTGTAACGCCGAGGATGACGCTCGACACGCCTCTTGCGGCGGCAACCCAGGCGATGGCGAGCTGAGCCCGGCTGTGCCCGTACCGACGAGCCACGTCCTCGAACCGCCGAATGCGCTCACGCCTCTCCTCGCTGAACTCGCTCTTGCGCAGCCACGCCAGCCGGGACAGTCGCGAGTCCTTCGGAAACCCGTCGTCGTACTTCCCCGTAAGCAGGCCGGAAGCAAGGGGGCTCCACAGCAAAAGTCCCATACCGTGTTTGACCGCCGTCGGTCTGACATCGAGCTCGAACTTCGTCCGCGCCAAGAGACTGTACTGCGGTTGTTCCACCCGCGGCGGATGCAGATTCAGCTTCGAGCACAGCCGGTGCACGTTACGAAGTTGCGGTCCGGTCCATTCGCTCGTGCCCCAGTACAGGATCTTGCCCCTGTGTACGAGGTCGTCCATGGCCCGCGCCGTCTCCTCGATCGGCGTGTTCGGGTCGAAGCGGTGGCAGAAGTAGAGGTCGAGGTAGTCCGTACCGATGCGCCGGAGGCTCCTGTCGACGGACTCCATGATGTGCTTTCGCGACAGACCCCTGTCATTCACGTCATCGCTCATCGGGAAGAAGACTTTTGACGAAATGACCAGTTCGTGGCGGGGGAACTCGGACAACACCTTGCCCATCATCCGTTCGGACTCGCCCTTGGCGTAAGCGTCGGCGATGTCGAAGAATGTGACGCCGGCATCGAAAGCCGCGCACAGAATGTCTTTGACGGTTTCCTGACCGGCGACGCTCTCACCGAATGTCGTCCAGCCGCCCAGACCCAATGCGCTGACCTTCACACCGGATCGGCCCAGCGGACGATACCGCATGCTGACGTCGGCCACAGATGACTCCTCCTGCCACTAGCGATGCAAGCCGTCAGTCCTGGTCGCGCGGCGAAGACCCATCGACCTGAATGTCATCAAGCTTGGGCTTCCAACCGTCAATGCGCAGCAGGAGGGTGATGTTCGTCCGCCCGTTCACGAACTTAGCATCGAGGTTGAGCATCGTCAGCCCCGGCGAAGTGGTTTGCGGCACGGGTGTAAACTGAACGATCTCCACGAGCTTCCCGTGCTTGCCGCCGACTTCCTCGAGCCAGCTCTGCAACTCCTGATCGTTGACGTCCGAGTTGAAGTCGTCGGAGCCCATCGCACGCAGGGCGGCTACAGCCCTTCCCATTCCATCCAAATCCGCCTCAAGGGCGGGGGCAAGCTCGGCAACCAGTGCCGCGAAGCCCAACCCGACCAACATCGCCGCTGCGATGAGCAACGATACGATACCCATGACGATCGAGATGGGGATGGCCGCGATCGCCAGACCTCTACCACGGCGTCGCCCTCCACTGGTGGTCACGGTACCGATAATGCCAAAGATCAGCCCGAACGGCGCAGTGATCCCGACACAGCCGATCAGCGACAGAACGAAACCCGCTATCGCTGCGGCGCTCCAGGGTGGTAGCTGATACGCCGGTGGTGGTGTGCCGAGGGGATCCCCCGGCTGAATCCCGTGAACCTGAGGCGGCTGGAACTGTGTCATGGCTCTAGACCTCCCATCGGATTCAGAACAGAGCACCGGACCCTCGCCGGCAACGCCGGTGCGCCCCTACTCCGAACTAAGCAGCGTCTGAAACCGCGATGATCGCACCGGGTGTGCAGAGAATCTACATTCCCGAGTCAAACGGGATCGTAAGACCCGGGACTCCGGCAGTCAAACGTAACGGGTGGCAGCGGCACACGGGCGAGGGGCGGAGACCGGACCAACCGCTTGACGGGACATCCGTGGACCCGATATGATTCGCCAGGTGACCTTAGTGTGTCTCCCCGCGCTCGCTGCGCGAACAATGGACTTCGCCGGCATGGGATGCCTGCCCGCAGATAGTGCGGGCGAGGCCGGTAGTTGGATCTCACGTTCAAGGTCGGCGAGATCCAGGCGAGGTTTGCGAACTCGCGTCAAGGCGTGACCGGCATCCGGCGCGGCGAGGGTGGCCTGCTGTTGCTCCGGAGCGGCCGGACCGGGACCGGAAGACTCCATCGAAGGTGTCGCGGCCCTCGAGTCCGACATGACTTCCCGACTTAATTACATGGAGCGCGCCCTATGCGTGGTACCGTGCGTGTGAAGATCGGTGTTGGTTCCCTGGTAGGTTCGGGGGCAGTCCTCTTTGTTGTCGCTTGGGTGGCGTCCTGCGGGACAGCTCCGACGCCGTTTATCGTCAGCGGTCCGGGCGGAGTGGGCAATGATCTGCCAACGCTGACTATTCTCGAGCCGGACGCGAACATCACCCGTGGGCAGGGTGATCCATTCCTAATCCAGTGGACAGACACAGATCGTGACGACAACGCCCAGATTGCCTTCCTCCTGGTAAGCACTACATCGAACGAAACCGTTCTGCTTACCCAGGGGATCGACGAGGACGATCTGGTAGGCCCTGATAGGTTCCTCACCCCGACCACACTCATCCCCTCGGACAGCTACAACCTCCTGGGGATAATCGACGATAGTACGAATCCGCCGGTGGAGGAATACGCCTTGGTCGTGGGCACAGCCGTGCAACAACGGGTTATCGTGAGGATCGTCGGACCCGGCGAGGGACCCCAGACCGTTCCCCCCATCGTGACCGTTACCGAGCCCACGTTCTCTCTAAGCATGGCCCAGGATGATGTGCTCACAGTGTCAGTCCAGCCCACGGCGGCTCCGGATCCCAACAATCCCGTGCCGTTCGACCCGGACAGCAATCTCATCCTCTACGTTCTGCTCGATTTGGATCTGGACCCGAACAACGACGATCCGGCCAACCCGGACGCCTCCCAGATCATCATCCTCAGACAGCAGACCGTTCAGACGGGGAACTTTGAACCGATCCAATTCGAGATTCCCATAGACATCTCCGTCATCCCACCGCGCTCCGACGGGCTGCCTTACTACATCCGGGCTACGGCAGACGACGGAACCAACCCGAGAGTGCATCAATACGCCGCCGGAACGATCAACGTGGTTCAGCTCGCGGCTGGCACGGTGGACCTGTACGACATCGGGCGGACCCGGTCCGGGGCAAAGTTCCAGGGTTTCAACCCCGGAGCGAATCTCGGCTCGAGCCTGGCCGGAGGAGCCGACTTCGATGCGGATGGTATTGAGGACTTTGCCCTGGTCGCACAGTTCGGAAACCCGCAGAACGTCGGTCCCGTCGGAGAAGCTTACCTGATATACGGGCAGGACAACGTTCGCTTCGGCGGAACCATCCCGATCAATGCCGTGAGCGAGATTATCTCCGGTGTCGTGTTCCAGGCTCCGCCCGTTCGGACAGCAATAATTCCGGACGCCAACGCACGGACCAACGGGATCACGCATGTGACTTTCTTGGATGATCTCACGAACGACGGACGACCGGAAATCGGCTTCGGTCTCCCTCACGTTCATGGGGCATACGACTCCACCGACTATGACCCGGCTGATGAGGAAGTTACGGAAGGCAGCCCGTTTGGATGCTACCCCGACCCATACGTCAACAATCACACGGACCAGGACACGCTCCGGCAAGGAGACACCGGCTTCTATGCGGGTGGGATGGCCGTCATAGTAAACAGTCAAAACCGTGATAACGACGGTCCGATCAACGTGAACCGACTCGAATCAACCGCTGTCTCGCTCGAGCTGACGGGGCAGTTCCCCACCCCGCTTGACGGCGACGCTCTCAGTGACTCAGGCTTCATTCTCTCCCGCGCCGACAACACCACCGCGGCGGTAATGGGGAACGATCCTCAGGAGCCGAACCGCATCTCGGGCTCGCGGTATATTGCCGGCGGGTATGACTTCATCTTCCAGAATCAAGTGACGCCTCGCGAGGGGCTCTTTGGGCAGCAGATCGCCACAATCGGTGACCTTGGCGCCGACGGGCAGGCCGAGATCATCATCTCCGCACCACGCAACGAACGCTACCTGTATGATCTGGAGAATGAGCCGTTTCTCAGCACGCACCTTGCCTCCACCAGCTTTGTCGCCAGCATCATCGTGCTTCCCGGAAGGAACTACAACACGCAAAATTGGCGCGAGATGGACACCGACACCGGCACATCCGTGACGCCGTATCTGGACCACCACACGTTCACGCCATTTGGAAGTTGCTCCGGCAATCCTCCGAGTGCCCGGGGTTTCGTCATCCCGGCCGAGATGTTCGGGATCTTTGCGGAAGACATCGATGACATGCTCGGCAACGCTCAGTCTGCGGGCGATTTCAACCAGGACGGTATCGGCGACATCCTTTGCTCGGCGCCTCTGAACGATCTGTCCGACTCGACACCCGACACGGGCTCTGTCTATGTCATCTACGGCAGGAGCGTCTTTGGTGATATCGACTTGAGCACCGCTGACGACGCCCTACTCCGTCCACCGATGCTTCGCATTTTCGGGTTGGAGACCGGTGACCAGCTCGGCTGGCGGGTGTCGGCAGGGCTCGACGTGAACGGCGATCGGATTGACGACGTGTTCATCTCCTCGCCATACACCGACTTCGGCGACGTGAGGCGTTCAACCTGCGCTGCTGATTACAACCAGGACGGCGTGGTCAGCCAGATCGACCTGGGCCTTCGGTCATTCGAAACTTGCGAGGACGAGTACGGGCAGGATTTGTTCTCTGACGACGGCTGCAAAGCCTTCGACTATGACAACGACGGGGACATCGACGACGACGACCGCTGCGTGTTCTGCTGCCTGTCGGATGACTGTGAGCCGAATGATACGTGCACGTTCGGTACCGAGGAGGGAGATTGCTGCAACCATCTAGTCGATAACGGCGTCATCGGCATCGTCTTCGGCGGGACCTTCATTGATGGCGACCGCAGCATCTCACAGCTAGCCACCACCCAGCTTCCCGGGGTCATCTTCTACGGATCCAGCACCGGCCACCGAGCCGGATTCGACATCGAATCGGCCGGCGACTTCAACCAGGACGGCTACGGCGACATCATCATCAGCGTCCCGGGCGAAATCCGGGAGGACTCGGCCGGTCGCCAACGACTGGGCGTCGTATACCTGATCTTCGGCGGAACCCACCTGATCAACACGATATGGGATCTCGAGGAGGTCGGCTCGGAGGATCTGCCGGGCATCATCTTCCTCAGCCCATACGTCCGGGGACGCCCCAACGAAGCTGCTCCAACGGAAGTCGCTTACATCGGCGACATCAACAACGATGGCTTCGGGGATATTGCCATAGGCAACCCCAAGGCCGACTTCATCGACCCGACCTACCCGCAAGGGCCCGACGCTCCCGGAAGCGACCCGGCCACGGGGCGCCGCTCCGATGTCGGTGACGCGTACGTGATCTACGGCAACAACTTCGGCAGCAACCGGGCTGCCCCGTAGGTGGGTCAGCGGGTCGTCTTATATCCAGGCGAGCACACAGCCACCTTCCGTCAAGGCCGGGATGCGCAGAGAGGCTCCGGCGGTACCGCCTGGAGCGTCGTCGCGGGACCGGTTGCCGAAGCACACCGAGCAGGCCGTTGACAAAGGTCCGGCGCGGGCTTGCAGCCCGCGTTTTCACCGGCTGGAAGCCGGTGCCACACGAGAAAGAGACCCTTTTTCAACAGACTGCGACGCGTACCTGGGCGACCGGCGAGATCGTGCCGAACTGGGAATCTCCAAACCGCGTAGTATAGCCGATTCCTGCGGGCGGCCCCGCTTGACCGACGAGCCGCCCGCCGTCATCATCGCGCCGTTTCGCGCCGGGCACGGAGGGAGGGATTGCATCCCACCGGCAGGTACGGAATCGGATTGACCCAGGGAAAACCAATATGGCTCACACGCACCTCAAGGATATCGAGGCAGAGACACATCGGGCAAGCGGGCTACTCATCCTCACGCTCCTAGGCGGTATGCTCGTGCTCAGCTCGTTCGTCGTGGATATTCCCGCCGTCACGAAAACGCTCTTCCAATACGAACCGGCCGCCGGTCCCGACGGTCGCGCGTCCAACCCCTTTGCCGACGTTATGGCGCTGGCCGGCGCCCTTCTCCTCGGCGCTCCATTGATCTGGCATGCGCTGACCTGCCTGGTGCGTGGCGAGACTCACATGGAAGAGTTGGTGTCTTTGGCCATCGTGGCCGCCATCGCCCTTGGCGAGTACCAGGAAGCGGGCATCGTCGCCTTCTTCGTCGTGATTTCCAACCTGATCGAGACCCGCACCGCCCTTGGCGCGCGCGCTTCGATCGAGTCCCTGCTCCGGTTGTCACCGGATCGGGCTCAACGGATCAAGGAAGATGAGACCGAAGAGGAGGTGGAAGCCAAGGAGCTCCGACCGGGCGATCTGATCCGTGTGCGACCGGGGGACAACATTCCCGCCGACGGGGAGGTCGTCCTCGGCGAATCGACCGTGAACCAGGCGAACATCACGGGTGAGTCTCTTCCGGTGGACATAGCTGTCGGGCATGAGGTGTTCAGCGGCACGTCGAACCTGACCGGCGTGCTGGATCTCCGGGTGACCAAGGCCGGTCGGGACACGACCCTGGGGCAGGTCCAGCAGCTGATCCTCGACGCCGAGCAGACTCAAAGTCCGGTGATGCGCATCATCGACCGGTACGCCGGCTGGTACACGCCCACGGTTATCATGCTCGCCGCAATCGTGTGGTTCTTCTCCGAGAACAAGGAGATGGGCGTTCAAAAGGCGATCACGATGCTGATCATCGCTTGCCCTTGCGCGCTGGTGCTCGCCACGCCGACGGCCATGGTTGCAGCCTTGAGCTGCGCTGCCCGGCTGGGGATCCTGATAAAGAACGTGATCCAGCTCGAGTTCGCGCGGTCGCTGACGGCCGTCATCTTCGACAAGACGGGCACGCTGACGACCGGCGAGTTATCCGTAACGCAGATGAAGCCGGCACCCGGCGTGGACGGCGCGGACCTGCTGCATGCGGCCGCATCCGCCGAGCAGATGAGCAAGCACCCCGTCGCCCTCGCCGTTGCCAAGATCGCCGAGAAGGCGAAACTCGAGCTGACCAAACCCGACTCGTTCAACGAGGTGGCCGGGCGCGGTGTGACCGCCAACATGAACGGCGATGAGATAATGGTGGGGCGGAGCAATTGGCTCGCAGAAACCGGCGCGGACATGAGCTTCATGAAGGATCCGGAGTACGCCGAGCCCGAGGGCGTCAGCATGCTCTACGTCGGCCGAAACGGCAAGTGCCTAGGGTGGCTCGGCCTGGAGGATCGAACGCGGAGCGAAGCACGGGCGGCGATCGACGAGCTGCGCGAGCTGAACATCAAGAACCTGTCGATGGTGACGGGAGACAAGTGGTCGGTCGCACGCCGCGTCGGAACGGAAATGGGATGCAGCGAGGTCCAGGCGGAGGTGCTGCCCGAGGAGAAGCTGGAATTCTTGGACGACCTGAGAAGCCGGGGTCACCGCGTCGCCGTCGTCGGCGACGGTGTCAACGACGCACCGATGCTCGCCGCCAGTGATCTCGGCATAGCCATGGGCGCCGCGGGCAGCGACGTCGCCATCAACTCCGCATCCATCGCCCTGATGAACAACGACTTGAGCCGGCTGCCGTTTTTGATCCGCCTCTCGCGGGCAACGACACGGGTTGTCCGGCAGAACATCATCTTCGGTGTGCTGTTCATTGTCACGACTATGACGTTAGCCATCTGGGGGCCGCTGACACCGATTGTGGCCGCGGTCATTCACACCGGAGCCGCGCTCGTCGTCACCTTCAACAGCGCCAGACTCTTCCGCTTCGGCGAGGAGCGGGAAAGCGACTCGACCATGTTTGTCATGCCGATGGCGGCGCAGGCGACCCCCGCCGGTTAGCAGACGACTGCACCCTTCGCGACGTAAACATACCTGGTGTCCCGGTTCAGGAAACGATGACACGTCGGATGTGCACGACAATCGGCAGGAGATTTCAATGGACAGGTTGTTCGCTCCGGGATGCGCATTGATGGTTTACAAACCACATCTCGCCGAGAGGCTACACGGCATTCTTGGTGGGCATTTCGGGCGTATGGATATATTGCTCACTTGCTGTAGGCATATTCCACCTCTACCCTTTGGGACTGAAGTAATCAACATATGTCCGGGCTGCGATAGAAGGTACCGAGAAAACTACCAAGACTCTTCAACCTTATCTCTCTGGGAAGTGATTGCGGAGCACTCCCTCTTTCCTCTTCCGGATTACGGGAATCGAGAAATGACAATCCTCGACGCCTGTCCAACGAGAGATCAAGCAAGGGTACACGATGCCGTACGAGAAGTTGTACGACGAATGAACATCTCTCTTGTCGAGCCGTCAAGCACGAGAACGAAGAGCACATGTTGTGGTGATAGTCTCTGGGGAAACGTCCCGACGGAGGCTGTTGTGAGTCAGATGAAGAAGAAAGCCTCCACAATGCCGGTCGAAGAGGTAATCGTGTATTGTGTTTCGTGCAGCAAAGCGATGTTCATGGGGGGGAAGCGCCCAAGGTACCTGATAGATCTGCTATTCGAAGAGGACACTTTTCCTGGAACATGTGAACCGGATTCGTGGCACGCAGAGCTTGATGAGTACATCAATAGCCATACCTGAGCTGTAGGGTCCGCTATTGCGGACCATCACAGATAGCTGTAGTCCGCTATTGCGGACCATCGCAGGTAGCTGTAGTCCGCTATTGCGGACCATCGCAGGTAGTAAGTCGTTGGGCTTTCATGGATGAGGGGAGGCAAGGTCACTCATCATCCGATCGATCATGTCGGAGCACTCTTGCGGGCACTTCACGATGACCTCACCGCGCGGCTCATCGAGCCACAAAGCGGCTTTGTCTATGTGTGGGTGCTGCTCATTGACCTCGGCATCACCTTGCTCTGGTGACGGACGGTCGAGGCGATCCGGTGGGTATTGAGTGGCGTTTGGCAAGGCCTCTTTAAGCCTTCGCAGTGCTGCCACCCAGTGCTCGTCGTCGAACCGGAATCGCCTGACGACGAAATCGCCGTCTTCGTCCAGCATCTCGGTGAGGGCGACATAACGCCGCACGTCCTTGGCGGTGCCAAGGAGTGTGATGGCACCACGGCCCTCCATGGCGGTGACACGCACCCAATTGGGCGTGTACTCTGCCATCGTGCGCATCTCGGGCGACAGGCCGTGCGTAGCGCGGAAGACGACGAAAACGAGGTCAGTATCCGGGACGTTGGCTTCCCGGAACTTCTCGACAGTGCTGTACCACCAATTCTGTGGAAGAAGATGGTGGCCGCAGTGTATGTGCACGACCTCCAGACGGTTGTCCATTCGTCGGAGCCCATGTGGGTTCATCCCATTGAAGAGGAGCGGCGTCAGCCGATTCAGGGCAAGCTTGAAGCTCATCTGCTCGTGGCCGCAATCGAAGGACACCCGGCCTTCAGGTGGATCACCGATGAGTTCCAGTCCGGACTGTCGGGCGAACGCTTCGAGGATTTCACGATAAGTCGCGTCAGCGAGGCGGAACGTATACAGGCGATCCTCGGGAGCGCGCGTGTCATGCGCCTGTGCTGTAGCACCAGCATCCGCTGCCTTGTCCACAAGTTCAAGATCTGGTTGCCCGGCGAGCGATCCGGTCCACGAACAGTATGTGACAACTACAATAAGAAAGTGAGCGCGGCTCATCGTCGTGTCTCCGGAGGCGTCAAGAGAGTGCCGTCTAACCGTAAAGCCCACCCACTTGTACACCGACGCAGTCCACTGGTTGCTCGATATGAAGATTGCCCCTTAACGACGCGGCAGTGGAGTCACATCGGCTCTCGCTCACGAGGCCCAACGTTTCCGGCGGCGGGAGCCGAGCTTCAGCAGGCCCAGCCCAGAGAACATCAGGGGGATGAAAAGCGGACCGACGAAGCCGCATCCGCCGCCGTCCCAGAACGTCGTCACCGGTGTCGCAGTATCCCGCGCCGCCTGGGCGCAGTCCCTCATACCGGCGTCGAGCAGTTCCTGTTCACTCGTGATGTCCAAAACCGCCAGCGATGCCGGGCTGTCGAGGTCCTCGATGTCCACCGTTTGGAAGGCCTCGTCGGACAGCACCCAGATGCGCTCGTCCAACAGGTCGGCGCGTCTCACGAAGCCGCGGTGCTCGATCGTGCCGCGCTCGCGGAGCGTCGTCTGCTCCAGGCCTATGAGCTGCAGGGCGTCGGTGTACCGGGCCGTCTCACGATCGAAGGTGCTGAACGGCAGAAGGATCAGCCCGGCATCCTCGATCACGCGAAGGGCCTTTTCATCCACGGTAGCGGCCGAGCCGGTGTCGGAGGTGAATCTATCGCCCACCATGATCCGAGCCAACTGGCGAGGGTTGGTCGGGTTGGCCACGTCATACAGTGCGACGGCCGGCCGGGTCCCTGCGGTCGTGTCAAACCCGACGCCAACCAGGCGCTCGCCCAGCGGTACCAGGTGTGTGCTGAAGCCCGGAACCTCGAGTTCTCCGGTGACCTGCGGATCCTGCGGATCACTGAGATCGATGACGAACAACGGATCGATGCGGACGAAGGTAACCGCGTAGCCGCGCGGACCGTCGAAGCGAACGGCTCGCAGGCTCTCGTCGGTGATGATCGGGAGCCGGGCCAAGCGAACGACATCGTCGGGGTCGGCCACGTCGTAGGTGTACAGGGCGACAACCGTCACCCACTCCGAGTAGACGAATTCTTCCGTAATGATGCGGAACACGCCCTCGTGCTCATCGACGAAGAAGCGGTTCTCCACTTCCCCCGGAACGCGGAACTGGTCTCTAACGACAATGTCGCCGTCAGGGTCGGCCACGTCGACGTAGGTCACTCGTGTTACCTCATCCATCGTGGGATCGCTTCCGATGGCGTACATGGCTTCGCCGCTCACGTGGATGTCCAGGGACAAACCGCTGAAGGCCTCGGTTTCGACCTCGAAGATTTGGCCCGCGTCAGCGATATTGATCGACGTCACAAACACACCAGGTCCGGAGGGGAGCCCGTTGGATGGGTCGTCCGGCAAGAGCTGGTCGATGTTGGCCCAATTGATATTGCCCGCGGCGTAGATGACGTCACCGACCCGCCGCGTGCCCGTAACGAAACCGTTGAAGTCGAACGTACTGGTGACCTCGGGAGCGTCTTTGTCCGAGACATCGATCACCCACAGGCGGCTTCCGTCGTAATCCGGCTGGAGTTGAGCGCCGAAGGCGCCATCGGCGAACCCGACCGGCTGTCCCGCGCAAGAGAGGAAGTCGGCAGCGGTGAAGACGAACGCGAGGTTTTCGCGTACGAACAGCTCGACGCCTCTACCTCCCAGTGGCACGCTGCCCATCATGACCGGGCTCTCTATGATGCGGGCGTCGATAATCCGCAGCCCGCTGTAGGGATTCGCCACATACATGTAGCCGTCCTCGAGCTTGATGATGTCGGCTTCCTCGATCTCACGGGCCACGGCGTCCGTGCCGCCACCTCCCGGCCCCGGGCCCGGCGGCATGGCACAGCCGCACAGCACAATGGGGAATGCTGAGCCGACCGCGAGGAGCCAAAACGCCAGGATTCGCCTGGAACATCGGATCGGCTCTGCTAGACGCCCAAATGTCGAATAGGATTGGAGGACATTGCTCTGCTTGACCGTGGATAACATGTGTCACCTGCCATCGAAAGAAGAGGAAAACGACGCGAGACCGAATCACCGGGCCTCCGGATTGGCTCTACGCAACGCGAGCGCCGGTCAACCGACTTGCACGTCATCCGGCCCGGGATGCTCCAGTCACTTCTGACCTTTTATCGTAACGCCGCAACAAGTGTCCGTGAAGCTGACTTCTCAGTGGGGGCGAGATGCCGGGGGTGACGGACGGCTTTCCCCCCTATCTCGTTCCCCCACAGCGAATCGCCTATCCCATTGAAGCCATGACCTCCCACTCAAGCCATGGGAACACCCGACCTGATCCCTCTCTCCGAGTTGGCGGCCATGGTTTTGCTTTATTCAGGTTCTCGCGGTAGTTTGCCGTCATGTCCGTCGAAGGTCACGGCATCGATCTGGTCGAATGCAACCGCATTGCGAAGCTCGTCGAGAGCCACGCTGAGCGGTTTCTGGATCGCGTGCTGACACCGGCCGAGCGGAAGTTGGCAACGCGACCCCGCAACCCGATTCCATTTATTGCCGGTCGATGGGCGGCCAAAGAGGCCCTACTCAAGATGATCGGCACCGGCTGGCGGGGGCGGATTTCCTGGCAGGACATGGAAATCCTTCCCGACGAGCTTGGCCAACCCCACGTCTCCCTGGCCGGGGAGACCGCACGAATCGCAACCGAGAAGGGCATCACGCGGGTCCTTCTGTCGATCACACACACCGACCACTACGCCGCGGCCTCGGCGATCGGTGTGGGCGAGTGATTCATCTCAGCGGTCTGCCGCCCGTGCTCAATCAAGCCACGTCCAATACCTTCCGATAACCAAGCGCCTAGGCTCTGCGCCTCGGTGGAAGGGACATTATGACACTGTGCACGGATCGACCGGCCTCACGGCGTGACGAACAGACCATACCTCGGATGCGCCTCGGCTCGCTGCTGGTCATAACACTTGTCAGCGTGGCGACGCTCATCTTTCTCACGTGGGCATTCGATGCAGACCTCGTCGACGATTCCTACATCTTCCTCCGCTACGCGTGGAACATCGCCGAGGGGCACGGGGCAGTGTTCAACATCGGGGAGAGAGTCGAGGGTTACTCCTCCCCGCTGTGGACGTTCATGCTGGGGGCGGCCGGGCTGGCCTTCAAGGATCTCGAGACCCTCGCCTTCGTCCTGAGCCTCTGTTGCGGTGGAGCCGTGATTGCCCTGCTTCTGTGGGCTTTGAACAATGGTGCGACGACGCGCGCTCGAGCCGAATCGTCATCCGCCGCCCATACAACCGGCGGGATCGGCGTGTGGGAAGCTGTCGTCCTGGGCATCGGCCTGGCAAGCAGCCCTGTGGTCGTGTTCTGGTCGGGCTCCGGGATGGACGCCCCGCTGTTCCTTCTGCTGATCACCGCGTCATTGCTGTCCATCCTGAAGGACCGGGACACTAACGCTCTGTCGATCCGGACGGTTGTGTTGCTGACACTGGCAACGTTCACCAGGTCTGAGGGAGTAATCATAGCCGCGTACGCCGGCGCGTTCTTTCTTTGGGAGCGTCGCTCGATTCGCATGCTGCTCTGGTACGCGGTCGCCATCGTGGCCATGCTGCTCGTCCGGCATCAGTATTACGGAGCATGGGTACCGAACACGTATCATGCGAAAGTGACGTTCGACTTGATGCGGCGACTGACCGACGGCGCGACCTACATCGGTCTGGTCCTTCGCACCAACGGCCTTCTGCTCCTCATGCTGGCCGTCGTGCTCCTTATCGCGTGGAGGCGACGTACCCTGGCCCGAGTACCCATTCTGTTCCTGGGAGGATGGATCGCCCTGTGGTGCAGCTACGTGCTGTATGTCGGTGGTGACAACTTCGCAGCGTTCCGTTTCCTGCTCCCGACGCTGCCCGCATGGTTCTTGCTGATCGCGTGGGGCTGGATGTCGGTACGTGATCAACTACCACCGGTGGCAAGGCTCTCCTGTATGGCCGGGTTGCTCGTCGCGTTCTCCATCTCCCATGTGAGCACTTACCGCAGTCAGGCTCCGCACTATCTGGGTGACGTGAAGCTCGCACGTTCATGGTCCAAAGTGGGGCGATGGCTGAAGCTCAACACTGCGCCGGATAATGTCATCGCCACGATCGTTCCCGGTGCGCTGGGCTACCACAGTCACCGCCCCATGATCGACATGCTGGGTCTGACGGATCGAAGCGTCGGCCTGCACGGCAAAGTATATCCACACGCGGCCCACGGCCATGCACGATACAACACCGACTACGTGTTCGAGCGTGATCCCGACATCGTGCTTTACCATTCATCCGGCAGATTCACGGAACCTGTGTACATGGATCCCGCTCGGATTGGCCTTCCCTGGGGCTATGCTCTGTTCGACTTCGTGACCGACCCGCGGTGTGTAGAGCGGTATGCATACGTGTCTGCCCGGCTTGACGACGGTACGATGGTCGAGATGCTCGAGAAACGTGTGACCACCGCCGATTCGATCGCCCGGGTGGATCACCTACCGCGTTGACACGCCCTACCGCGAGTGCTTGTGCGTCCGACACCCTTTCGGACGGCGACGCCGACCTCGAGACCCGACCCGGCTGACCGTGCGCGTGGCTGCAGGATTGACTTTGCCTAGAGCAGCTCCAGGTGATTCGTTCCGTGCCTGGGGGCGGGCAGCCGGCGGCGTGCCCGGCGAATCCGCGCGGGCTGAAGCAGTTTCTGATTCTGCGTAGCAGGTGTAACGCCGTCCCTTGTGGGTGGCGCCCTGCCGGTCGTCGCTGGTTCGGCGCCACC